>DTXA01000136.1 GCA_012962735.1 Candidatus Latescibacterota bacterium | reverse complement strand
GGCACCCTCCATCGGGTTTTTCACGGTGTAGATGTAGAAGTGGGGCTTGTTTCCAATCGATATCTCGGGGAAGTCCTCCTCCGAAAGCCCCACACCCTTCCCCGGAAGGAACTCCAAGTAACCGTGGGTGCCCACGTGGACGACCACGTCGGAATTTTCCTGGATCCACTTGTAGGTTGCTATCCAGTGGTGTGGCGGGGGGATCTCCGGGTCGTGTAATATCTTGCAGACCCTGCCGTCGCACCTGGCCCCGTAACATCCCCTCTTCGGCTGGACCAGTTCGGTCTTGTAGTATTCTTTGAGCCCCTGGAGCGCGGGGACGTTCAAGGTGGAGAGGGGGCTTTCCTCCCGCGCCGGGTCTCTGGGGACTAAGAAGAAGCTCCGGAGGCTGACGACGACCTCCGCTCCGCCCAAGAGCTTGAGGGCCTCCGAGCCGAGCTTTTTGTCCTTGCCCTGGCCGAAGACTGGGACCACACCTATCCCCCTGCCTTCCAACTCCCTCACTAAGGCATCTACGAGGGCCAGGTTCCCGTCCAGCCAGTACGACCTGTAGAAGAGCAGGCCCACTTTGGGCCTAAGCCCTAAGCTCCTTTCGTACTTCAGTCTGTACGTTCCCGGCTCTTCGAAGGTGCCGAGCTCGGGATGGTATATACCCTGCCAGGGCACCTCCTCGGGCTCCCGGGGACGGAAGTCGAACCCGGCGAGCTTTCCGAGGTACAGGATGAAATTCTTGAGGTTCTCCTTGCCCCCGTACTTGTAGTACCTCTCGAGCTTCGCAACGTGTTCGGGGGACACAGTGCTCCTGCCCGGCTCTTTGGTCACCACGACCTTATGCCCGGCCGACAGGGTCTTGAGGAGCCCGTCGTACTCTTCGGGATTTCCTCCGAGCAGGAAGAAGGCATGCGCCTCTTCCACCAGCCAGCGGAGGAACCCCTCCCAGCCCAGTTCCGAGCTCGGGGTGGCCGCCCTGACATGGACCTCCACGCCCTCCTCCCTGAGCTCCCCAGCCGCCTCGGTCAGGGTCTTGATGGCCCCCCCGCCGTACGTTACGATCGCACCGAGCTTGAACATCTTCATCGGAACCTGTACTCCCCCTGGACGAAGAACGAGCGCCCCGGCG
>DTXA01000135.1 GCA_012962735.1 Candidatus Latescibacterota bacterium | reverse complement strand
GGGTGGACTGCCCGGTGGAGGTCTGCAAGGCGCGCGACCCCAAGGGCCTCTATGAGGGGGCCGAGCGGGGCGAGATCAAGGACTTCACCGGCGTGAGCCACCCCTATGAGCCCCCGCGGCGGTGTGAGATCAGGATCGACACGGCCAGGGGTGATCCCGCCCGCTGCACCGAGCAGGTCCTCCAAGGCCTGGAGAGGCTCGGCCTCCTGAAACCCCGGCCCCAGGGTGAGGTCCCGGGGCTGACCCCGGAGGAAGAGGCCCAGGTCCGGGAGCGCCTCCGCCAACTTGGGTATCTCGATTAGATCTAGATTCTCGGCTGCTCCCCCGTAACTTGAATTTGGGGGCGAGAGGGTTTATAGTTTACCTTAAACGGTATGACTCTGATGGACAAAACTGCGGGCTGGGCCAGGGGAGAATTCGGGATGCATAGGGCTTAACGAGGGCTAGGCTATATGTTTATGTTCATGTGGAGGTGCTCATTATGCCGAAGAACACTTCAGAGATATGGGACGATACTTGGGTTCGGACGACTTGTGGAGGCTGTTATGCTACCTGCACCATACGGGTCCACCGTGTCAACGGCGTCATCGTGAAGATAGAGGGCGATCCCGACACCGACTTCGGTCCCCGTGGCGGTGTATGTGGCAAGGCCCAGGGCCTGATCCAGGCCTTTTATGATCCTAATCGAGTGAACTATCCGATGAGGAGAACCAATCCGAAGAAGGGACTCTTCGAAGACCCCAAGTGGGAGCGGATCTCCTGGGACGAGGCCCTGGACGAGATAGCCGCGCGACTCGAGGAGATCAGAGACAACCCTAAGCAGTTGCTGCACGGGGGCACCCCGACCCCAGGCACGGCATCCAACCTGGCCCTGGGTTTTGCCGTCTTCGGCGCCCTCTTTGGGACCCCGAACTGGTATATCGGCGGAGCTGGGCTCCACTGCGGGAACGCGGCCCACTTGGGGGCAGGGCTCTTCCACGCCTCCTGGTCCATCGTCCCGGACTGGAAATACACCAATTATGTCATCTACTTCGGCTCCAATAAAGGGGCAGGTTCAGGACACTCCTTCGGCTTCAATGCTCGACTGGCGGCCGAAGCTCGGACGAGGGGGGCAAAGATCGTGGTCTTTGACCCCATGTGCAATTTCGGCGGGGGTAAGGCCACCGAGTGGATCCCCCTCCTGCCCG
>DTXA01000134.1 GCA_012962735.1 Candidatus Latescibacterota bacterium | reverse complement strand
TCACCGTTGTTCCTGTAAAGGACGTTGGTGGCCCTGATGGCTGTCGTGTCCGAGAGGTACTGGCCGTTCACCGCATATATGTCAAGGTAACCGTCGTTGTCGTAGTCAAGGAAGGCCACCCCTGGCCCCATGGTCTCTATAAAGTGGTGCTCGCCGTAAGCTCCGTTCACGTGCCTGAAGGCCACCCTGGCCTCGTAAGTAGCGTCCACGAAGTAAGCGTCCTGGGCACACGCGATGAGCAAGGGAAGGAGCACACTACCACCTCCTACCAGAAGAAGAGGTAATTTCCCTGCATGCCAGTGAACCCGTCTATGACTATCCACATTCCCCCTGAGGCGTACTGTCCGAGTATCATCCCGAGGAAGAAGGGTTTGGTTCTCCTGTACCACCTGGCACCACCGTACTTGAGGACGAGAACTTTGCACAGCCAGGCCACGAATATACTGGGCATGAGGTGATGGGTGCACCACATGGCCGCCACAGGGAAGACGAGAGGATTTATAGGCCACCACAGGAACCTGTGGTACATGGCAGTAAGGGCGAGCTGAACGAACGCACCGGCCCCTACGAAAGCAAGGCAGCCGAGGTCAGGACCTCCAGGGTTGGATATATAGTAGGACATGAAGTCGTAGGGCATTCCCGCCGAACGGACCCCGAAGAACCAGAAGCTGAGGTTCACCCCGCCGTACCTGTAGCCGAGGACGAGGATGGTGGCCACAGCCCCGGCTACGGACGTGAGGACAGCGAGGAGTAATGGGAAGCCGAGCCTTCTCCTCTGTCTGGGGGCTATGTGGGCCTCGGCAAGCTTGAGGGCGTGAGCTAATGCAGACATCACTGTGGTGCGCATCTCATTAGCCCAGGGGAAGGTCATACCGAGGGAGGCTACATTGGCCGGGCCGAGGGAACTACTCCCCGTGAAGCTGAGGACAGCATCTCCGGGAAGCATGGGGCTCCTGGTCACAGCGAGCCCCCCCTGGGCAACTATCCTCGCAAGGCCGAACATTATGGAGAACGTGAGGAGGAGGAACATAGGCACGACCCACCAGCTCATGCCGGAAGACCGAAGCCAGACCGACATCGTGACAAGCCCCACTAAGAGGAGGAGAGCCGCACCCCTATAGGAGATTATTTCCTCGCCATCGTCTACGCCCGGCTCGTTGGTGAAGACCTTGCGGAGGACCTTACCAAGGTGCCCCCTGGCCGT
>DTXA01000133.1 GCA_012962735.1 Candidatus Latescibacterota bacterium | reverse complement strand
AGAGTGTTCCACTCGATAAAAAGAGACACGAACATAAAGATTTTGACTGTGGTGTCGAGGCATTAAACAATTATTTGAAACTTATGGAGAAGCCGGACGTGGACTACATAGAGGGGCTATCCCCCGCAGTCTCCATAGAGCAGCGCACTGCCGGCCACAACCCCCGCTCGACGGTGGCCACCACCACCGAGATATACGACTACCTCCGCCTCCTATTCGCCCGGGTCGGAATCCCCCATTGCCCGAAGTGCGGCAGGCAGATATCATCCCAAACCCCCGAGCAGATGGCGGATAGGATAATGGCCCTGCCGGATGGCACGAAGATACAGATGTTGGCCCCCCTGGTCCGGGGGAGGAAGGGGGAGTACAGGGAGCTGTTCCAGGAGGTAGCCCGTCAGGGATACGTGCGGGTGAGGGTGGACGGGAAGGTGCACTCCTTGGACGAGGAGATAAAGCTAGAGCGGTACAAACAGCACGACATAGAAGTGGTGGTGGACAGACTTGTGGTCAGGGAGGGGATAAGGAGCAGGCTGGTGGATTCCTTAGAGACCGCCCTGGGGTTGGCCGAGGGGGTGGTATTCGTGGATGCGGACGGGGAGATTTTGAAGTTCTCCGAGAAGTTCGCCTGCGTGGAGTGCGGCGCGAGCATAGAGGAGATAGAACCCCGGCTTTTCTCCTTCAACAGCCCGTATGGGGCTTGTCCGGCGTGCGGGGGGCTGGGTATACAGATGGAGGTGGACCCGGAACTTGTTATACCGAACCCCGAGTTTTCGATCGCGGAGGGGGCTTTAGTTCCCTGGAGGAGGATGCGCAGGGGGTGGCTGTACTACCAGCTTAGGAGGATAAAGTTCCCCATGCACATCCCTATCTCCCAGCTGTCCGAGGAGGAACGGCATTTGCTGTTCTACGGGGCCCCCAAGCGGAGGTTTGAAGGCCTGGTGGAGATGCTCAAGCGCAGATACAGGGAGACCGATTCCGAGGACCTCCGCTCCTGGATAGAGCGATTTATGCGGGAGAGGCCTTGCCCCGCCTGCGGGGGAACCAGGCTACGGCCGGAGGCCTTGGCCATCACGGTTGGCGGCAAGAACATAGCAGATGTGACAACTATGTCCGTACGGGAGGCCAGGAGGTTCTTCGAAGAGCTGGAGCTTTCGGAAAGGGATATGAGGATAGCCCACCAGGTACTCAAGGAGGTCCGAGCCCGCCTCGGATTCTTGGTGGATGTGGGGCTGGACTACCTGACCCTGGATCGCAAAACCGGGACCCTTTCAGCCGGGGAGGCCCAACGCATACGCTTAGCCACGCAGATAGGCTCCGGTCTGACAGGGGTGCTTTACATATTGGACGAGCCGTCCATCGGTCTGCATCAGAGGGACAACAGGAGGCTTTTGGACACTCTAAAACGGCTCAGGGACCTGGGCAACACCGTCATCGTAGTGGAACACGATAGGGACACCATAGAGACGGCCGACTACGTGATAGACCTAGGTCCAGGAGCTGGCGTGCACGGTGGAGAAGTAGTGGCGGCCGGGGCCCCAGAGGAGGTCGCAAAGAACCCACGTTCCATCACCGGGGATTACCTTGCGGGCAGGAAGGAGATACCAATTCCGAAGCGAAGGAGGCAGCCGTCCGGCAGGTGGATAGAGATAGTGGGGGCCAAAGGCCACAACTTAAAGAACATCACCGTGCACATACCCCTTGGAACCCTGACCTGCGTCACTGGGGTCTCGGGGTCGGGCAAGAGCTCCCTGATAGACGAAACCCTCTACCCAGCTTTGGCAAGGCGGCTGCACAACGCAAAGGCGGAGCCCCACCCCTACGAGGTCATCCTCGGGATAGAGCACATAGATAAGGTGGTGAACATAGACCAGTCCCCCATAGGCAGAACCCCTAGGTCCAACCCAGCCACGTATACCGGGGCCTTTACCCCCATAAGGGAGCTTTTCGCATCGCTCCCGGAGTCCAAGGTGAGGGGATACAGACCCGGGAGGTTCAGCTTCAACGTAAAGGGGGGAAGGTGTGAGGCCTGTCAGGGGGAGGGGATGCTCAAGATAGAAATGCACTTTCTCCCGGACATTTACATCCCCTGCGAGGTATGCGGGGGGAAGAGATATAACAGGGAGACCCTTCAGATCGCATATAAGGGGAAGACCATAGCGGACGTGTTGGATATGACCGTGGACGAGGCGCTGGAACTCTTCGCGAACATCCCTCCCATCCACCGCAGGCTCCAGACCTTATCCGACGTAGGGTTGGGGTACATCAAGCTCGGCCAGCCGGCCCCCACGCTCTCCGGAGGGGAGGCACAGCGGGTGAAGCTGGCGGAGGAGCTCTCCAAAGTGAGCACCGGGAGGACGCTTTATATCTTAGACGAACCCACCACAGGACTTCACTTCGAGGACGTGAGGATGCTGTTAAACGTGCTCAACCGCCTGGTCGATATGGGAAACACCGTTGTCGTGATAGAGCACAATATGGAGGTCATAAAGACGGCCGATTACATAATAGACCTGGGCCCGGAGGGAGGGGAAGAAGGCGGATGGGTGGTCGTGGAGGGCACCCCAGAGGAGGTGGCCAAGGTGGAAAGGTCGTACACAGGACAGTTCCTGAGGGAGGCCCTGGGAATCTCGGAGCGTAAACGCTCCTTAGCGGCTTAGTTATATAATGTGGATATAGGGAAGCACCTTTCTGTCCAGGAGAAGGT
>DTXA01000132.1 GCA_012962735.1 Candidatus Latescibacterota bacterium | reverse complement strand
GGGGGAACTTGGCGGTTGAAAGCTCGTACCGCAGGAAGGGCGAAGCGCCCTGTTGAGGCATATATTTGAACAAGCGAGGCGTAACGGGGTCGTCAGGGCCACCCTTGAGGTGAGGATATCGAACGAGGCTGCGAGGAAGTTCTACCTTGCTCACGGGTTCTTCGGCGTCGCCGTGTGTAGGGGTATTACAGAAGTGAGGACGCCTTAGTGATGGTCAAGCTTCTCAAGTAGGCAGATAGTATCTGTTTTTGAACGAGGTGTAGGAATAACATGGATGATCTTGACAAAAGGGACGAGATTTTTTTATCTTATAGGAGCTCTGGCCGACCTTGGCATTGGAGGAGAAGTTGTAAGGGTTGTACAGGGGGACATAAAGGATCCCCCTGGTTTACGCTGACTGGGAAGGGGGTAAAATATGGTGAAGCAACTTTTCATCGACGAGAAGTTTATCGCCCAATCCCAAGGTATCGTACTTCGGACCAACCCGCCCGAGTTGCGGGGCCCTGTTCTGCTAGGAGAGATGCCCTGGGAGGCAGGCTGGATGCATTATGCCTGCGTGCTTCAGGACGGCGAGCTCGTCAAGATGTGGTATGGCGCACATCCGCCGAGCGAAGATGGTAAGCTTGGCCCGCACTATTTCTGCTATGCCATCTCGCACGATGGCGTCCACTGGGAACGTCCGAGCCTCGGTTTAGTGGAGTTCGACGGCAGCAGGGAGAACAACATCCTCCCCATACGGGGGGATTTCGTCTTCATCGACCCCAAGGCGCTGTCCGAACAGCGTTACAAGATGTTA
This sequence comes from Candidatus Latescibacterota bacterium, assembly GCA_012962735.1. Lineage (GTDB taxonomy): Bacteria > Latescibacterota > 4484-107 > B68-G9 > B68-G9 > B68-G9. The sequence goes on along the minus strand of DTXA01000132.1, from coordinate 5,291 downwards.
GTGTCGCGGAGCTCTCGAGACCCACGACGAGACGGCATCTACGTGGCATATTCCCGCGACGGCGTCAACTGGCGATTGCACGAGAAGCGCCTTCTGCCCTTCTTGCCCGACACACAGAATCAGTTGTTCTACGATCCCAACATCGATAGATACGTCGCCTACCTCCGCTGTTGGGCGCCTCTTCGCAAGGTAGCTCGTGTCGAAATCGAAGATCTGCTTGAGCCGTGGGAGTACGACCGTTCGGTTGAGCCATGTAAGCTCTGGGGCGAGGAGTACCTACCGCCACCGAGTTATGAGTTCCCTATCGCTATCGGTTACGACGAGCTCGACCCGCCGGACACAGATATCTACACGCCTGCTGTGAGCATGTACCCATGGGCCCAGGATGTGTACGTAGCCTTCCCGAGCGTTTACTACCACTTCCCCAAGCCACCCGAGGGCGAGCATAGCAACGACGGCCTGCTCGAAGTTCAACTTGCCGTCAGCCGGGATGGGGTCAAGTTCGAACGCCCTGACAGGTGTCCCTATATCCCCCTTGGGGTCAGAGGAGGTCCTCAGGGGGGCTCGCTTTACATGGTGCCAGGCCTGGTGCGTATGGGCGATGAGATATACCATTATTATGTCGCCTACGCCCACAGCCACGGCGAGTACGAGGGGTTCGAGGAGCTGAAGGGCATCGGGGCGATCTACCTTGCGGTGCAGCGTTTGGACGGCTTTCGGAGCGCGGATGCGGGATATACCGGTGGATGGCTCACTACGCCACTGGTCGTCCTTTCGGGGCGCCGCCTCGAGCTTAACATAGACTGCCGTGGTACCGGCCACGCACGGGTGGAGATCAGGGATGAGCACAATCTGCCGATAAAGGGGTTCACCCTCGACGATTGCGATCTCATCCGAGGCAACCATGTGCATTACATCGTCACCTGGCGCGGCAGCTCCGAGCTATCTCAACTCGCTGGTAGGTCCGTACGTCTGCACTTCTCCATGCGCAACTCTAAGCTTTATGCGTTTCAGTTTGTAGATTAGGTAAACTTTTCTTCTTCAGAGGTCCTATGGGGAAGATGTGGCACCTGGGATTCCTCAAGGTGATACACAGGAAGGGGGACGACACGGTCCCGGATATGAGGATGTGGAGGTGGCCAGAGACCCGGTCAGGGCCCACGAGAACAAAGTGAAGGATGCCTGGGGATGTCTCTGGCACTACCCCTGGGATTACTTGGACGGACAAGTCGTGGAACATCCACTAGGGGACTGGTCCTTTTGGAACACGTATCGGCGGGCACCAGAACGCCCTACCCATAAATCCCACTAGGTGGAGGAAGCTGATCAAGCCTTCGTACCATAGGATCTTCTCCCTCTGTCGAGGACAGGGTGCGGAGGTATACCTACACACCGATGGATACATATTTTGGACATAATCCAAAGGGCAAAGGGATAGACTTTATCTTGAGCTCACCGGGATGCGCAGGGGGCAGGAACGAAACGTGAGGAGGCAGCTCGGGGAGGGTTGGGGGGTCTACCTTCCCGGAGGGTACGGGCGATCCCGATACCAAGGATGTTATGGTCTGGGCGGTGGTCCAAGGGTCCGGGGCGGACCACAGGACCTACGGGTCTATGTGGAACTTCCGGACGGCATGAGGGCACGGAGGGCTACCTTTTCGATGAAGAGGAACTTAAGTTCAGGAACTACGAAGATGAGGTCGAAGTGCCCGGGCTCGAGGTATACGGGCTCATCTCGGTGGAGCTCGGATGAAAGCTCATCCCTCGGGAGGACGACATGGAAAGGCCTAAGATCGAGGAACTCGCAAAGGGGATCTTCTGGATAGGTGGTAGAGAGCGGCCCAGGGACATGAGCAGGGAGGCCCTCGAGGAGACGTTCCGGAAGGCCAAGGAGAAGGGCCTGGACATAGTGGGAGTTTCGGCCTTCAGGGGCAGGGTAAGCACTGGCGAGGATGCTGAGGAGAGGGCTTTGTTCCCTACAGAACACTTCCCCGTAGACGATGAGGCCAGGGGCAGGAATTTGCTTAAGGAGCAGGTCGAGATAGCTCACGGGCACGGCCTCCTCGTCCTCACGTACCTGAACGCCCATCACTACGGGGACAGGTTCTACGAGAGGCACAGGGAGTGGGCACAGGTCTTCCCGGACGGACGTCCCATGGACAAGCTTTACGGACGCGGGTACACCATGTGCGTGAACACCTCGTACAGGGATAGGATGTTTCGCATGATAAGGGAGGTGGCAAGGCAGGGAGTGGACCTGATATTTTTGGATGGGCCCGCCTATTACCCGGGGTGTTGTTACTGCTCTTACTGTAGGGGAAAGTTCAGGGAGCGCTACGGGGAGGAGATTCCCATGAAGGAGGACTGGAGGGACCCCCTCTGGAGGAAGTTCGTGAGGTTCAGGTACGAGAGCATAAGGGATTTTCTGGTGGACGCGCACCGGGTCCTCAAGGAGGAGGGCTTTAAGACATGGATATACAGCAACACGAGCGGACAGACTTGGCCCGTCTGGAGCTTCGCCTTAAGCCCCGAGGACCTCTGGGAGGGGGAGGACATAATAGGGATGGAGAGCTACCAATATTACGCCCGTCCGGAGGACGTGCCGGTGTGGCTATACGGCTGGACCACTAAGTTCGGCCGCTCTGTAAAGAAGGACAAGCCCTTCTTTCTCTTCCTCTCGGGGGCGCACGAGAACTGGACGAAATACTCTGTCCCGGACGCCGAGATGCGCATGGCCATAGCACAGGGCATAGCTAACGGAGTGAACATCTTGGAGGATAGACCTCAGGCCGGGGAGTTCATAGACTTCACCCGCAGGTGGAGGAACGCCCTTAAGGACCTGGAGTCCCTGGCGAACGTGGCCCTGGTCTGGTCCAAGAGGACCGGGGACTACGCGTACGAGGAGGTGGTGAGGGGACCTCTGGAGGCCCAGGCCGGCCAGGCCGGAGAGGAGGTCGAGGAAGCTTTCCAGACGGGAGATTACTTCGAGGCATCGCAAGTCCAGAGGTTCAAGAGAGAGGGCGAAAGGAGGTTCGTGGAAGAGGTCAGGGGATTTTACGAGGCCCTTATAAGGCTCCATGTGCCGTTCGACCTTCTGGGCGACAGCAGCCTGACCCCTGAGGGACTCTCCAGGTACGACCTCCTGATCCTTCCCGATGTCGAGTGCATGGGCGAGGGAGCGGTAGAAGCTATCAGGGACTTCGTGGGGGACGGTGGAGGTCTAGTAGCCTCCTACAGAACTTCCCTCAGGGACGAATTTGGGGACGAGAGGAAGGATTTCGGCCTCAAGGACGTCCTGGGGGTCGGATATCTTGGAGGGACCCTGGGCCCCCTCAGGTGGGATTACATGAGGGTCAAGGGGGGACATCCCGTCGTGGAAGGGGTCCCCGAGTTTTGCCGGTTTCCTGGGGACGACCTACTGGCGTGTCCCGAGTACTGTCTTAAGGTGGAGGCCCGGGACGGCGAGGTCCTGGGCGTCCAGTTGGAACCTCAGCCAGCGAGGTATTGGGGGGAGACCCCCGAGACGAGCTATCCTACCATCGTAGCCCGCAGGTACGGTGGAGGGGTGGTATATTTCCCTGGGAACTTCGGAGCTCAGTACTGGGCCCAGGGGTTCCTGGACTACCTGAGAACGATCGGCAACGCCCTGAGGTGGGCATCCAGAGGGGAGCCTCCGGTAGCTGTGGAGGGGCCCGAGGCCCTGGAGGTGACGGCCTACAGGGGCCGGGAGGGCCTGGTAGTGTTCCTGGTAAACTACCAGTACTCCGTCAGGAGACCTTTCAGGGAGGTGGTGTCCATAGGGGAGGTAAAGGTCTCGTTGAAGGTGCCCCACAGGCCGGACAGGGTGGTGCGGATGACCACCGGGCAGGACATCCCGTTTTTCTACGAGGGTGGGCTGGTGCGGTTCGTCGTCCCGAACCTGGGGTTGTACGAGGGGGTCCTGGTACAGCCATAGGGGTAGAGCATGCAGATATCGCCCGGGAAAGTGAAGGTGCTCTCGGAAGGCCAAAGGGTCCACAGGAAGGCGGAGGAGCTCTTAACGGAATTCGTGCAACCGTATCCGGAGGAGGTCCAGGGGGAGCTGAGGAAGTTCTTCGGGGAGGTATGAAGGTCGAACTCTGCGACCTGGGAAGGTTGTCCTACGAAGGTCACGGTATGTCCTCGTGCGAGCTCTGGGGTATGTGGATATTGGGGATGCCAAGCGCAGGATAGTCGATCCGGTGCGCACTGGTCTAGGGAAGATCGTGCGAGGTGGGACTTCGCCGGCTGGGCCTCGCAGGAGGATCCTCGTAGTCCACATTCTTAGAGCATGGCAACGAAGCCTTCGCGGCCGAACTTGTCGACTGGATGGCCAAGAACCGGTTCAACAGGATCAGCATCCCGGTCTATTTCTGGGAGGGTATACAGGAGAGTGTGCTGCCGGAACTCCGCAGACGCAGGTTGGAGCTGGACTTAGGGGGCGATGCATCGTATCCGACCAGGTTCGTGGAGCTTGTAAACCTGGTGGCGGAACGGCTGGAGGGCCTCCGGACCGAGGTGGGGCTCAGGTGGGACCTGTTGGAGGTGCCCCCGGATGCCTCGGTTGCGCCCATCTTCGACTACTGGGGTAGGGACTACAGCAGGCCTTACGAGGAGGCTGATAACACTTCGGACGCCGGAGCCCTTGACAATCTCATGAGGTGGTGCGAAGGGGCCGGACCGGCTGATGGTGAACGAGTACTACAGGGGCTTCTAGGTGCTTTCAAGACTATTCTCTCCCTTAGGGAGGACCATAGGGCGGGATATGAGGTTCTACCACTATGGGGAGGTGGCCAGGAAGTGTCTGGAGCAGGTGGCGGAGGTGCTCCCGAGGATCACCCGGTACAACGTACTGTTTTCCCGAATAGGTTCCCAGAGGTATGGGGGAGGGATAAACTACGTTCGCTTAACTGACCGGTCCTGCGTGCGGGGGACGGGAGGAGCTCCGGGCGACCTTGGCATTGGAAGAGAAGTTGTAAGGGTTGTACAGGGGGGCATGTAGGAAATGGCTGGAGCGGGTCGAAACCTTTAAGATCGGAGAGCTCGATAACATCTCGTGAAGGCGGCGATCGGTTTGGAAAACTACACCTATGTCGTCAAATTGGTGCGTGGGTAAGGATGTGGTCTGAGCTTTGGGTTTTGATCGGATGCGTAGGATTCATCCCGGGCGCGGTCCATGCTGGGGAGTCGAGGATGTATGTATGTTACCGTGCGGCCGGGCCCATAGTGGTGGACGGGATGCTGAGCGAACCCACATGGAAGAGGGCACCCTG
>DTXA01000131.1 GCA_012962735.1 Candidatus Latescibacterota bacterium | reverse complement strand
TCTTGCAGGGGTCCAAAAGTGAGACAATGCGCCATGCAGTGCTTGACACAGGCTGGCGGAAGACCTTTCTTGACTCGGGGGCGGCAGAAAAAGCAAAGCTGGGTCAGGAGCGGGTAGTAGGTCAGGTCGAGCTTTCCCCCGGGAAATTCCTGGACCTGTTCGATGACCTTTATCCCGGCACTCTTACCTGCCGGAATGCGATGCTCCTGCTTGCAGGCAACCTCGCAGGCATGGCATCCGGTGCAGAATCGGTAGTCCACCAGCATGGCGTAGCGCATTTATTCACCTCCTGCCTTATAAACCTTACAGAGGATGCTCTTCAGCGGACAGCCATAGCCAGATTTGCCCACCTGGCCTATGGGGATAAGCTGGTTTATGTTCACCTCCCAGACGCCGAAAAGGGATGGCTCAGAGCCTTCCCTCTCCGGGAGCCACCAACCATGTGGAGCCATGATGACCTTGGGATGTATCGTCGGGGTGATCTTAGCCTTGCGCTTACATTTGCCCAGCCAGTTCTCCACCCAAACGAGATCACCATCTTCGATCCCCAGACTCTGCGCCGTCTGGGGGTGAATCTCAATGATAGGGTCGGGGTCCTGTTCCCTCAGCCAGGGGATCATGCGGTGCTCGGAGTGGAAGAAGACCGAGGACCTCCGGCCGGTGGTCAGGATGAGGGGATATTCTCGGTAAAGCTCGGGGGTGCTGACCGGGCTGAAGGGCGGCTCCTCATAGTAGGGGAGCGGCTCCAGTCCCCAGCGTTCCAGCCAGGAGGAGTAAAGTTCGAGCTTTCCCGAGGGGGTTAGGAAGCCGGGCTTTCCATCCCGGCGCAGGAACCCCTTTTCGTACCTGAAATAAGGGGCGGTGGGGTGACCCTTGGGGGGAAGAACCCACCCCTTCTCACAGAGCTCCTTGTAGGTCATTCCCGAGGGCCGGAGAAGCTGGTCGAACATCTCCTCGATGCTCTCCCAGGGGAAGTCAGGCTTAAATCTCCGGGCCAGCTCGAAGTTTATCTCGATGTCCGACTTGCATTCCTCCACGTTGATGACCTTCTTAATCGCCTGAAGTGGCACCCACCAGCCCTTGAGGCTGTTCTTCTCCAGGAAGGTAGCGGCGGGGAGAACC
>DTXA01000130.1 GCA_012962735.1 Candidatus Latescibacterota bacterium | reverse complement strand
CCAATCATAATGGCTCGCTTGGCGGCTGTGTTGGGAATGTCCATGATCCAGTCCGCTATGGCCGGAATGTAGGGATGGATGGCGTTGCCAATGGGGACCCGTCCGATCATGACCAGGATCGCTGCGACGAGCAACAAGGTCGCCTCCAAGGTCCTTGCCCGGAACGCCCTGAACGCAGCGGAAGCCATGTAGAAGGACAAGAGGGCGAACATGGTGGCATTGAGCGGGAAAAAGACGGACATGAAGAGCCATTGGAACAGGCTATTTGGACCAATGCCGCCGGTGAGTCCGATGAGGGTCATGCTGATGAGTCCTACGAAGGTGACCACGCTGTATCCCCACCCTGGTCGCCTCCGTCGGACCCGGGCGGCGTGATGCGCGACCAGGCTCCCGATCCCCAACGTTAGGGCTACGCCCCCGATGATGGACACCCAGGTGTTGGCGGTCTGATACATAGCGTTGGTGGTGCGATGGGGGATGAAAAACTGGATGAGCATGAAACTGCCTGCGATGAACGTGATGGCTAAAGGGATCTTGCGACGCACGCTCTTCTCCTTGTTCGCATTATGAGTTACATGTTACGTGAGAGGAGATGTCTACCCGCACTCCGCGCTTGGAAGTCGGGTTAGTCTATAGCGCTAAATAGGTTAATGATAAAATCCGATCTCCATCCGCCGATGAGGAGCAGGAGACCGGCGATCATACATGTGATGATGAGCACTTTGGACCAGTCCTGGGCTTTGAGCGTGCCGAGGAGCACGGGGTTTTGGCTGATGTATGCTCCGGCCGCGTAGAGCTCCTCGCCGATGAGGGTATAGTCACAGGCGGTGATGAAGAACGGGAGCTGGGCCTCGGCGTCGGTGCCCGCGATCTGGATCGCGCCGGTGGAGGCGCCGGTCTCCGCCAAGAGCAAGGATTCGGCGTAGAACATGCCGATGAAAAGATTTGTAGCTGGACGCTCGCGGACCATCAGCCCGCTGACGCCGGCCGCGAAGGCAAACTGACGATCGGAGATGAAGAACACGTGGTCTTGGTTGTACGTGTCCGGTCGGCCTGCACGGATGTGCGCTTCCCGGACGGCCTCCTGGGCGATGGTCAGAACGATGGGGTCGGAGTTAGCCACTAAGAGGGGCGTGTTATATTCGGCGGCCCGCTCGGCAACACGCCCTAAGATGGCGATGGAGGCCAGGGTGGCCACATCGGAGATGCCGGTGAGGCCAGGGACATAGAGGATCGGACGGCCCATCTCTGTAGATCGGCCCACCGCCTCCTCAATGGCCTGAATGCCCGCTATGGGCCGGATGTATATCTTCTGCCCCTTCCGGGCCTGGACGATGAATCCAACGACCAGACTGATGAACAGCATCGTGGCAACCAATACGTTGGTCCGCTTCCGGTTGAACCACAGGCCCACCGTACGAACAGGGCCGACGACATCAGACATAGGACCGTCCGTGACCTCTACGACGTAATAGTACTCCGTCCCATCTTTCACGGTCTGATCTACGAAGTACTCTGTCCCCTTATCCGCTTCTCCGACCAACTGGTAGGGGCCATCCGGCGAGGTGGAGCGGAGGATCTGGTATCCGGTATCGTCACCGGATTTCGTCCAGGTGAGGGTGATCTGTCCCCCTGCCCCCTCCGAGAGATCCTGGGCTTGGAGATGGGTGACCGGGAGTAGAGGACGAGCAGGCTGTTCATCGGGGTTTACAGGCTGAGCCCGCGGAGAACCGATCCAGATCGTCAGCAGGAGCATCAGGGATAGGATACCCGCTTGAATCAGAGGGATACGGTGCCGAGCAGGTGGTATGTGGATAGATCGCATAGGCGTCTCCTTTGCAAACGTCTCATTTGAACAGCCCTTAACTGAATTCTAAAGGCTATCCGTCCTGTTCAAAGGTGTCGCTGAGAATTATAGCCGTATCCGGCCAACGCACGACTACCTTTAGGAAGGAGGTCTTCAGAGGAACTCCAGATCTAAAATCTTCCCCTCTTCCGAGAGAGAAGACGGCAACAGAAGAAACGACATGATGATAATGAAAAACCCCTGAATGAAATCCGTGATCACGGCGGCAGCAAGCCCCCCCGCCACCCCATACGACACAAACAACACCGTCATCACCGCCACCGACAGCCACATCGGGATCGTATGATCCGTGATCGCCTCGATCGTCCTCCCCGTCCCCTGCAACATCATCCCCATTGCTATCATCATAAAGAACATCCCCGCAAGACAATACAACATCCCTAACCCCCGGCTGAATCGCTCCTCGAAATAGTCTGACGTCGTCAAGTATCGCATCCGTCGAAACAGAACCGACGTAAGCCAGTAGAAAGGGGTTACGAACAGCCACAACCACTGATACCAGATCCCGGCTAACCCCAGTTTGTAGGAAGCGCCGGCCACGGATACCGCTTGGTCCGTGTGGGTCCCGGTTCCGAAGTTATGCATAATCATCATAGCCTTGCCAAACTTCCGTCCTCCCATAAAGAAATCCCTGAGGGTATGCACGCCCCGGGAGGCCAGCAGACCGATGACAGTGATGCCCACCAGATACAGAAGCATGGTGCCTATGTCCGCAGGATGAAGTCCGAACATGGGAGTCCTCCTCGGTGAAGCATCCAATCCGCCGCACATACCCGAATATGCCGAACACGGCAGCTCGCGGATGCATGCATCCTATGTCCAGGGGGTTATGACCCCGATTTGATGGTATACCCATTCACCTGGAGATTTTGTCTTTTTACGTATTGAGGCAATCGCACTTACCGTTGTCACCCTGAGCGTTAGCGAAGGGTCTCATTGTCCAAACATAAGATTCTTCGCTGCGCCGCTTAGAATAACAGAAAAAGAAAAAAATCAAGGTGATTCGGCATAGAATTCTCCACATTGGCTGGGTGAAACTGGAGTGCCTTGATCTTCCCTCCTACGGGAGAAGCCGATAGGTCCTTATATGGGGCCAGGCGCGGAAGAGGCGGAACCCCTCTGCGAGCCGGACTCCGCTCTGTCTCCCCCGCAGTCGGGCCAGGATGAGCATATCTTCCAAGATGTCCTCCCCGGACCGCTCCTTCAGGTGGGGAAACTGGCTCTTGTGCTGGAGGATCATCTTCTTTTTCACCTCTATGACGGCGGTGATGTCCACGAATTCCTCGGGCAGGAAATTCACCCCTAAGTAGTTGTCCATGTGGTACACGGGGGGGACCCAGGATAGAGGAGGGCTTTCGGTCTCGAACCTGAAGGAGGTGGCAATGTACGAGGCCTGGTTCACTAAGAGCGAAGTCGTCCTGTGGTCCGCATGGTAGTCGGAAGAGGAGTGGGTGAGGATGACATTGGGGCGGACGTTGCGTATAAGCTCTATCACCCGGGCTCTGTTCTCCAGGTCCTCGAATATCTCAGAGTCCATAAGGCCCAGGGAGATATAGGTAGCACGGATTATCCCTGCGGCCCTCTCCGCCTCCTCTCTTCTCACCCGGACCGTCTCCTCCCTGGACAGCTCTCGGCTCCCCTTATCGCCACAGGAGACAGAGGCTATGACCACCTCAGCCCCCATCTTACGGTAGAGGGCCAGTGTTCCCCCACATCCGAGTTCCACATCGTCGGGGTGGGCCCCTACGGCGAGTACTCTCTCTACCTTCATTTCTTCTCCCCATACAAGATGGATACCTCTATCTGCGCCTTCCTAAATATAGGTCTGTCCTAGGCCAGCTATTTCGGAGGCCTTCCGGTAGGTTCTCTTCAGGAAATCTCGAGGGTCTCCTTCGGGAAGGGGAAGCTCCACGAAGGCCCAGTTATCGTAGCTGATGGCCCCGAGGGCCTCCATAACCGCCTCCCAGCCCACATCCCCCTCCATAAGCGGCAGCACCTCCTTCTCCCTGGTGTCCTTGAAGTGCACCCGGCGTATCCTCGCCCCGAGATCCCTTATCCAATCCTGGGGGTACCCCAACCCTATGTAGATCACGTTCCCCACGTCGAAGTACATCCCCACCCAAAGGTCGCCCACATCGTCTAAGAAGTCACACCATTCCTTCGGGGAGAGGAGAAACTTGTTCTCCACGTTTTCAAACCCTATCCTCACCCCGATCTCCTCGGCCATCCTCCCCATCTTCCCGGCCATCTCTACCCCCCTTTTGTACAGCTCCAGGTAGGAAGTCTCTTCCCGCCACCTCCCTGGGACCACCAATAGGGTGTCTCCCCCCATAGCCCTCACCGCCTCTAAAGCCTTCCTCGTTATGTCCAACGTCCTTCCGACCTGGAAGGGGAAGACGTCCCAGAAGAGGGGCCCTCCCCTCATGGAGGGCACCTCCAGACCGAGCCGTTCGGCCAGCTCCTTTAACATAGCCGCCCCCCTCTCGGGGTGCTCCGGCGAAGGGATTCCTTTAGGATGGAAGGTGGGTTCCACACCCTGAAAGCCGGCCTCTTTGACGGCCCTCAGGAGATCCTCTGCCTTATCCTCCTCCACGGTCAGGGAAAACCCTATCTTCACAGCCATTCCTCCATTTCTACGACCTTTCCGGTCCTTATGGACTCCTCGGCAGCTATGGGTATCAATGTCCCGTAGAGGCACTCCCTTACGTCCGTAAGGGGGGGCTCTCCCTTCTCGATCGCCTTTATGAAGGCCCCGTGCTCCTCCCGGAATCCGTAATGTCCTCCCCATTCCTTCCTTAGGGGGGATATCTTGTAGGTTATCGAGTTGTTACCTTCCTTCTTCAGGACCTTCGCTCTATCCCTGTACTCCACCTCTTCCTCCCTCTCCCGCTCCCACACCAGGATTTCGTGGGAGGATATCCTGGTCCTGAGCATCCCCTTGTCCCCCAGCACCCCGAACTCCAGGGTATCTTCGGTACTGGATGGGGCGAACATGCACAGGAGGAGGCATCCCTTGACCCGGTTATCGTACTCCACGCTCACCACCGCATGGTCTATGACCTCCTCCTCACCCCCGATGACCTCCACCACCCCCTTGCCGCCCATCCCGAACACCCGGGCGGGCTTGGAGCCGATGTACCAGTTCATCAGGTCGAAGTGGTGGGAATTCTTGTCCACCAGGGCTCCCCCGGACCTGCGGGAATCCTGTATCCAGTTGTCCACCTTGGGGAGGAATGGCCCACGGAACTCCTTGCACCAGATGAGGTAAGGTCTCCCTATTTTCCCTTCATCTACGATCTGCTTTACGGTTCGGAAGTATTCGGAGTACCTGAGCTCGTGACCTATCATCAACACCCTTCCGGCCTCCTCGGCCTCCTCGGCCATCCTCAGGCAGTCCTCCTTGGTGGTGGCCACAGGCTTTTCGGAGAACACGTGTACTCCCCTCTCCAGCGAACGTAAGGCGATCTCCGCGTGGAGGAAGTTGGGGGTGGATATGAAGACCCCGTCCAGTTCTTCCTCGTCCAACATCTTCCGGTAGTCGGAGTGCCTGTGGGCCTCGGGGGCGAGCTCAGAAGCCGAGGCGAGCTCGCCAGGCTCGGGGTCACAAATGGCCCTGACCTCCGCCTCCTCAGGGTAGTGGTCCCGTATCGCCCTGATGTGCTGCCTCCCCATCATGCCCGCACCTATACATCCGAACTTCAACCTTCCCATCTTTCTTTCCCTCCTAAATCACGTGCTCCGGCGAGGCCGCCGTGTCCCAGTCGGTCACGATGGTGTACTCCTTACCCCGGATGTATGTGACTGGGTAGTCGTCCCCCGGCTCCCCGAACAGGGCCAGCCTGAGCACGGTGTTGGCCCAGTCGTAGGGGCCCCCGTTGCGACAGTAAAGAACGATCCTCTGGGAACCCAAGATCTGCCGCATTCCCAGGGTGAACGCCTTACGGGGGAAGTTCTCCAAGTTCCCCCCCACTTTGGCCCTGAT
>DTXA01000129.1 GCA_012962735.1 Candidatus Latescibacterota bacterium | reverse complement strand
TTATACTCCCCAAGGGAAGGGGCTCGTCGAACCGCAGGAGGTCCGGCATTTCCGAAGTCCCCTGGAGCCTGGCCTCCACCTCGTCGATATCATCCGAGGGTTTTAAGGCCCTCACCCGCTCCTCCCCCAATGGGGAACAGGCGTATCCGGCGGCCAGCTCCCTTACTTTGTCGAACTCGAGCCTGGAGAGAGTGTGGACATCCATAATATATTCCAGAAGTCCTCCAGTTGACGTATCTTGTCTCCGGTCTTCAGTTAGTATCACATCAGGCGCACGGCCTCCCGGCCCACCTCCCTTCGAAGCTCGGCCAAAAGCTCCGGAGAAGGACTAACTTTAAGAGACCTCGATCGCACGAAAACATCACCCCACTTTGTCCGGACACGCAGGAGGAGGGAACACCCCCCACGGTGGCGCTCTAAGGACGCTCGAAGATGTTCAAGGCGTTCCTCCGAAGCCCCCCTCAGATCTATACACAGAGCCCGCACCAGCCTCTCCCGTGCTTCCTCTAAGGGCAGGACCTCCTCCACCCTCACCTTGGCCCTCCCCGACTCGTTGCCGGAGAGCCTCCCCATCACTAAGACCGCTCGGTTGTCGCTCAACAGGTCCCGGTATCGCTCATACGCCTCCCAGAAGACCACCACCTCCACCGACCCATCCAAGCCCTCCAATGTCACGAAGGCCATAGGTCGGCCCGAGCGGTCCTGGATGGTCCGCACCGCCGCCACCATTCCCCCTATCCGCACCTCCGAACCCTGGGATAACCCCTCTAAGTTCTCGAAGGGGGTGGCGAAGGCCTCGAGTTCCTCCCGGTACGGGTCCAATGGATGGCCGGAGACATAGAACCCCAGCACCTCCTTCTCCTTGGCCAGGGCTTCGCTTCTGGACCACTGTGGAACTTCCGGCAGCCGATCCTCCGGGAGTGCAGGCCCGGCCTCGAAAAGGGATATCTGCCCCCGCTGGCGCTCCTGGCGGAGGACTTGAGCCCGGGCTATAGCCCCATCCAAGGCTTTGAGCAACTGGGCCCTATGCCCCCCCAGGCCGTCCATAGCGCCGGCCGAGATCAGACTCTCCAACATCCTCCGGTTAAGGGCCTTCAAGTCCACCCGTTCGCAGAAGTCGTAGAGGGACTGGAACGGGCTCTCTCTGCGAGCCTCTAAGATGGCATGGACCGCCGGGGCCCCCACGTTTTTCACCGCACCTAAGCCGAACCTGATCCCCTCCTCCACCACCGTAAACGTGATGTCGCTCTCATTTACGTCCGGCGGAAGGACCCTTATGCCCATCCTCCGACATTCTTCTATGAAGACCGTGACCCGGTCGGAGTTGTCCATTACGCTGGTGAGGTTGGCGGCCATGAATTCTTTGGGATAGTGAGCCTTAAGGTAGGCGGTTTGGTACGCCACGAAGGCGTAGGCCGCCGCATGGCTCTTGTTGAAAGCGTACCTCCCGAACTCCTCCCACCCCACCCATATCCGCTCGGCCGTATCCTTAGGCACACCGTTGCGGGTGGCTCCCTCGAGGAACTTCTCCTTCAGAAGGGCCATCAGCTCCGGGATCTTCTTCGCCACTGCCTTGCGGAGGGTGTCGGCCTCGCCACCGGTGAAGCCCGCCATATCGCGGGAGACCTGCATAAGCTGCTCCTGGTACACCATGATGCCGTAGGTGCCCTTTAGAGCTCTTTCCATTATGGGGTGTTCGTAGGTCACGGGCCTTTCCCCGTGGTGGCGGGCGATGTACTCCTCTATGAACTGCATAGGCCCCGGCCTGTATAGGGCCACCATGGCGATCAGGTCCTCGAAGTTCCTGGGGCGGAGTTCCCGAAGGTACCGCTTCATTCCCTCGGATTCGAACTGGAACACTCCCGTGGTCTCCCCCCTCCCGAAGAGCTCATATGTTTGGGGGTCGTCTAAGGGAAGGTGGTGGATGTCCAGCTCGACGCCGTAGCGCTTCCTCGCCATATCTACGCACTTCCGTATGACTGTCAGGTTGCGCAGGCCTAGGAGGTCCATCTTCAAAAGTCCCAAGTCCTTCAGAGAATCCGCTGAGTATTGGGTTATGACCACCTTCTCGCCCCTCGGCGCGTACTGGAGGGGGGTGTATCGGGTAAGCGGCTCCTGGGAGATTACCACCGCACATGCGTGCACCGAGGCGTGGCGTACCACCCCCTCAAGCTTCATAGCGATCTCCAAAAGCCCGCGCACGGCCTTGTCCTCCTCGTACCTGCGCTTCAGCTCCGGCTCCTTCAGGGCCTCCTCCAGGGTGATACCGATTCGGTCGGGGATGAGCTTGGCTATGGCGTCGACCTGCTCGTACGACAACCCCATAGCCCTGCCCACGTCCCTAACGGCCGCTTTGGCCGCCATGGTCCCGAAGGTGATAACCTGGGCCACGTTCTCCCGGCCGTACTTCCCGGCCACGTACTCTATCACCTCGTCCCGGTGCTCGTCGTCGAAGTCCACGTCTATGTCGGGCTCCTCTACTCGGTCGGGGTTGAGGAAGCGCTCGAACATAAGCTCGTACTTTAGAGGGTCTATGTCGGTGATCTCCAGGACATAGGCCACTAAAGACCCCGCCGCAGATCCCCTGCCAGGTCCGACCATGATCCGGCGTTCCTTTGCGAACCGCACGAAGTCCCAAACGATGAGAAAATACGTCTCAAATCCCATCCGTTCTATAACTCCGAGTTCGTACTCGAGCCGCTCCCCGATCTCTTCCGGGGACTTGGGAAGGGCCTCGGGAGGCACTTCACCTGTGTGCTCCCACCTATCCCCATCCCTCACGAGCCCGTACCTCCGTCGCATCCCCTCGTAACAGAGCCAGCGCAAGTACTCCCCAGGGGAGAGCCCCTCGGGCGTAGGGAAGTGAGGGAAGAGGGTCCTCTCCAACGGAAGCTCCACAGAACACCTTTCAGCTATGCGGAGGGTGTTTTCCAAGGCCTCCGGCACATCCCTGAACCACTCCCACATCTGCCCGGGAGACGTCATACTATAATCCACGCCTAACATCGTGAGCCGCTTGGGGTCGTCCAAAGTGCTCTGGGTCTGGATGCACAGCAGGGTATCCTGCACCGGGGCGTCCTCTGGCCTGAGGTAGTGCACATCTTGGGTGGCCACCACGGGAAGGCCTAACTTGCGAGCCAGCCGCAAAAGCCCTCTGTTGGTCGGTTCCTGGTTCGGCAGCTCGGGGTGGTGCTGCAGCTCCAAGAAGAATTTACCCTCTCCGAAGATCTCCAGGTACTCCCGGACCATCCTCTCCGCCGCCTCCTCTCCCTGCTCCAACAAGGCCCTGGGCACCTCCCCCATAACGCACGCTGTGGTAGCTATGAGCCCATCCGAATATTTCCTAAGCAGTTCTTTGTCCACCCTAGGCTTGTAGTAGTACCCCTCCAAGCTAGCCTTAGTGACCAACTGGAGGAGGTTCTGGTAACCCCGGTCGTCCTCCACTAAGAGGACGAGGTGGTACGACTTCTCATTCGATGGACGGTCGAACCGGCTTTTCTGGGCCACATATACCTCACAGCCCAAGATGGGCTTTATGCCGGCCTTCCGGGCAGCCTTATAGAACTCCACAGCCCCGTACAGCACCCCGTGGTCGGTCAGGGCCAGGGTCCCCATGCCCAACTCCGCCGCCCTGGTCAAGAGGGCCTCCGGGCTGTTCAGGCCGTCCAAGAGGCTGTAATACGAGTGTGTATGCAAGTGCACGAATTCCATATCCCCCCCTTGCCTATCGCCGCACCAGCTCTACGACGGTCTCTACGTGGGGCGTATGGGGAAAAAGATCCAGGGGTTGAGCTCGCATGAGCCGGTACTGCCCGGAGAGGACATCCATGTCCTCTCCGAGGCTCTTAGGGTTGCAGGAAACGTATAGAACCCTCTGAGGGGCCAGCTGGAGCAACCGTTTGCGTGCCTTTGGATGTATCCCGGCCCTCGGCGGGTCCACCACGACGATATCGAAAGGCCCCTCCATCCCGTATAACACCCGCTCAGCGGGCCCGGCCACGAAGTGGATGTTCCCTATGCCGTTGGCCTGGGCATTTATCCGGGCGTCTTCAACCGCCTCCTCCACCAGTTCCACCCCCACCACCTCCCGGGCATACGGGGCCAGGACCGAGGCGATCGTCCCCACCCCGCAGAACAGGTCCAACACCCTCTCCCCACCGCAGAGCCCTGCGAACTCCATTACCACTTCGTAAAGCCGCTCTGCACCTGAGGAGTTGGTCTGGAAAAAGGAGGGAAGGGAGAGGCGAAAGCGCAGCCTCCTCCCCCCTATCTCCAGCTCCTCCCGGAACCCGCCCTCGCCCCAGAGCACATCCTGTTCCCCTCCGTAGGCGAACTGCCCCGGGGATGGGTTGACGATCCCCACCACGCCCCGGACCTCGGGGAAGGCTTCCCCTATCCTCCGGGCTAGTTCCCCCACCCGGCTGTCCTCACAGGCCGAGGTGATCCCGGCTATGGCCTCCCCTGTCCTCTGGGACTTGCGGAGTATCAAAAAGCGCAAGAGGCCCTTTTGGGTCTTGAGGTCGTAGGGTGGAAGGCCCTGGCTGCGGGCGAAATCCCTCACGCACGAGGCCACCTCCGGGAAGAGCGACGGGGAGATCGGACACTCCTTCAGATCGAAGGTTCTGTCGAACCTGCCCTGGGGATGCAGGCCCACCACCACCTCTCCTCCGGGGCCTATATCGAAGGAAAATTCCATCTTGTTGCGGTACTTCCAAAGCTCGGGCGAAGGTAGGATGGGAAGCAGAGGTCCCTCCAAGTGCTCCCCGATGTGCTCCCGCACCAACCCCTCCTTCAACCTGAGCTGCTCCGGGTATGGGACGTCCTGCCAAAGGCATCCTCCGCAGGTCCCGAAGTGGGGACATCGGGGCTCAGTCCTGCGGTAAGGGGATTCCACCACCTCCACCACCTCCCCCACGACCCTGTGTCGAGGCCGGCGCAGGACCTTGACCTTCGCCCGCTCCCCAGGTAGGACCCCGGGCACGGCTACCTCTCTCCCATCGTACCGTCCGAGCCCGTACCCTTTATAGGAGAGCCTTTCGAACTCGACCTCTATCACCTCTCCCTTGCGTAGGGGCATATTATGTCTCCAAAGAATGATCGTTAGAGGCCCCCAAAAAGTATCAGAGCGAAGCGGAGAACTTTTTGGGGCTATAATACCCTCCCTAAAAAGGCCTCCCTGCCCTCACAGCCCTCTCCACAGCCTCGGTGAGATCGTAACCTCGCCCTAAAAACCTCCCACCCGAAGCCGGCCTCCGCTCCCAGATCTCCACTTCCCCCCTGGCGAACGCTCTTAGGGTCTGGACGATAAGGGGAAGTTCTCTCTTCACCCCTTGCTTCCTTATCTCTGAGAAAAGGGGCTCGGACTCCCCCTCCTCACGGACGATCTGCTCTAAGGGTTCCTCCCTCAGCTTCCGCTCCATCTCCTCCCAGAGTGGATCGAAGGCTCCACCCCTTATGGGGAAGGTGCAGTACGTCACCGGGGGGCCCTCGTCCAGCTGCTCGGTCACCAAATGCATCATCACGCCTGTACGGTCCGCCCTCCTCCTTATCAGCTCCCAGATGACCTCCTGCCAGGTTCCCTTGGGCCCCCCGGGCTCTGCGGGGTGCAGGTTGATCATATCGTACTCCCTGCACATCTCATTCCCTACGATCAGCATATACCCCGAAAGCACGTAAAGGTTGGCCCGATGCCCTTGTAGCCTTTTCATAACTTCCCGATCGTAAAGGATGCGCCATCGGGACAGTGCCTCCGGGTCCCTGCGCCCCTCCCGCCTGAGCTCCGGCATAAACCTCCGGGAAGAGAAGGTCACTAAGGGTATGCCGTATCCATGCACCAGCTCGAAGAATCTATCGCTTTCCTCCGCCTCCCCTGGCTCCCGGTTGCTGAAGACGAAGGAGATCTCTGCGGGGGTCACCCCCTCCCGAACGGCGTCCTGTACGACCTTCAAAAGCTCTCGGGCTGCGGGGTCCCGCCCAGTGGAGAACCATCCTAGGCGATACATATGTGCTCCTCGTGTTGTGTCCCCCAGAGCATTAGGCGAAGCGCTCGGCCTCTTCCTGCGCTATCTGCGTCCACAGGTTGAACCGTTCCGGCTAGTTACAACATGTGCGCGTTCCTTAAGCACCATCTCCACCACACATCCCCTTGTAATCTCCAGCATCTCCCGGATGTACCACCGGACCCGGCTGGGGCGGCGATCGTGCGGTCGCATAACGGGCTGATGGACACCCCGGAGGATGAGCTCGAACTTGTCGTGCAGCGGCTCGCAACAGGAGTAGATAAGTACTCTAGCGCTCTACCTCAAAGATATCTTCTATCCCTCCGAAAAGCAATACTCAAGGCAAGAGAAAGCTCTGCAAGGTCTTACTTCCTGCAGAGCCACCGAAGTCGATTATCAGGGAAGCCAGAAGAGCTTGACAAAACAGAGGCAATTGGCTTAACTTTTCCGTCGGACATCGGACGAAACGCCTTAATCTAAAGGAGGGCCGATGGGGTCCGTTATGCTTGTGTTTTCTAGCGAAGACCACGAGACTCCCGCAGCGGACGACGCCGAGGAGTGGTGACGGTGAACCCTCTGGAAAACATATGGATCGTGCTGGTTGAACCCAAACACCCCGGCAACATAGGGGCTGTCGCAAGAGCCATGAAGAACA
>DTXA01000128.1 GCA_012962735.1 Candidatus Latescibacterota bacterium | reverse complement strand
CTCCCCGACAGAAGGGGTGACAGTAAGCATAGATGTATCCGGCTGGGCTGTTGGTCAGTACACGCTGTACGTACATGGCAAGGACGCAGCGGGTAACTGGGGAGCGACAGAGTCGGTGGTGCTGGATGTGACGGAAGCACCCAGCACCATCATGTATGTGGAGAGCATCGTCTTCTCCTCCAAGGTTGCCGGGCCGAACAAGTTCCTCTACACCACGGTCAAAGTGGTGGATGGTAGTGGCAATCCGCTCGGTGATGTCTATGTCGAGATGACCCTGGCATGGGACGAGACAAACGACGGGACCGTCGATGACTCTTGGAACTTCGCCGGCGACACCGATGTCGACGGCACGGTGAAGTTCACACTGTTGAAGGCGCCGAGCGGATACTATATAGCGACAGTAACTAACCTCATTCTCACAGACTACACCTGGGATACGACCAAGGGCGTGACATCGGCCAGTTGCGAACTCCAGGACGATGGCACGGTGATTCAGGGGGTGGCCAAGGTGGCTGCTTTCGCTGGCAATTCCCTCGGGTCGGCTTACCCCAACCCGGCCAACCCATCCACGGAGATCCGCTACTCGGTCGGTCTGACAGGTCCTGTCACTTTGAAAGTATATAACCTTAAGGGCCAGGTCGTCCGGACGCTGGTGGATGAGGTCAAGACCTCCGGTACCTATACCGTCCGCTGGGATGGAAGGGACGATAAGGGGATAGAGGTATCCAGCGGGATCTACCTCTACCGGATGGAGGCAGGGGAGTACTCTGAGGCCAGGAGGATGGTCCTGCTTAGGTAGGCTTTCGCCTACCTAAGCGCTCCGCAAAGACCCGAGGGCTCACACCTGACTTACCGAGTGTGAGCCCTCGGGCATGATTGATGGTCCAAGTCCCCTTGCTAAGACGGCGAACCCACAGGCAGCACTACCCGGGATAGACACGATCGTCTTCATTGATTATTGCTCTCCTTCTCCTCATGCAGGTCCCGAGCCAACAGGAGAGACCGATACCTATCATCTCACCAGAGGGGGGATCCGCTGGTTCAACTTTCCCGTGGAGTACCCGAAGCCTTATGGCCCTTCACTATGCTAATGGGAATGCTCAGCCCCGTCCGGTCCGGCTTTTGGGAGGAGAGAAGTCCCTCCACTATCTGGTTTATCCTGTCCACCTCCTCCAAGAGTCCCTCGGCCATCCTGTGCTTTCGAATGAACAGGACGGTCTGGTTGGTCCTCAGCCACCCCACCAGCCTCCCCCTCTCCTCGCAGGAAAAGGACGACCCCGTCGGCCTCGAAAAGCTCCCCTATACGACCCAGGACCGCCGCTTGAAGCTGCTGCAGGTCCACCGCCGAACGCCCTCTCCAAGGCCTCCTCGGCCCGATCCGGCAAGATGCCCACCAAATACGCTGTATCCAAGACCGTCCACCTACCCCTTATCTCCCTGCTGTACAGCAGGGCCTCTCGGAAGACATCCCAGGGGACCCCAAGCTCCTCCGGCCTGGTCGGGGCGCCCACCTTCCTCAGCTCCTCCTTTAGGACCTCTGGCGGGACCCACCTTACGACCACCTCTTCCCTCACCTCCTCCCACCCCTCCCGAAGCTTGCGAATCAGGTCCCGGGCCATCTCCGGCGAAAGGGCTTTCCTCCGAAGCTCAGTCTCCACCTCCCCGGCCCAGGGGCCGTACCTCCGGCACAGCTCTTCGGATGAGGGGGTCCCCAAGGTGGTTTTCCAGTCCTCCGGATCGGACTCAAGCCACATTCCGTAAAGGGTCGATGCTACCAAGGTCCCCACCCCGACCTGTTCCCCGTGCAGGGCAGCCTCCCCTCCCCGAAGGGTGGCCCTCATGTCCAGCCAGTGGGAGATCAGATGCTCGCCTCCTGAGGCAGGGCTGGAGGTCCCCGCAACCGCCATCCCGAACCCGGAGTCTAAAAGCGCCCTGAGCAGGGCCCCCACCGCCTCAGGGTCCCCTTCCCGCACCCCAGAGAGCCTCCCGTTCAGCTCCCCCTCCCAGAAGCCGATTGCCTCCCTGGGGAAGGGGCAGTAGTACTCCCCGAAGAGCCAGCCCACCAGCCACCAGTCTACATCCGCTACCACCTTGGACCTGAGGTCCGCATACCCCGCAGGCGCCATCTTCCGGGGCGCGGAGGCGACCACATCTGGGTCCGCAGAGGTCCCCACGGGCGGCGGCGAGGGAACCGTGCGCTTGACCCCACGGACTAGAAGGGCAGAGATCGGCGAAGTGTATCCATTCATGCTGGCGGCCGTTGGCACGGCAGCATAGGGCTTTCCGGCGAGACCTGCGGCCCACTTGGCGAGGTCGTTCACCGTCCCGCTTCCGGCAGCCACCAGCCCGGCCTCCGGCCCCACCTCCCTTAGGACCTCCGAGGCCCTCTCCTCCGTGGCCTTCAGGGGTAGGGGAAACACGCGCTCCTTCACCCCGAACCCAGAACCCTTGAGTATGTGGGAGACCTCCCTTCCAGCCGCCTCGTACGTGACCTCGTCCGCCACCAAGAGCACCTTCCCTCTCCATCCCTCCCCCCTAAGCCGCGCGGGGAGCCGTTCTAAGGCAGCTGGGTCTACATCCGCCCAACGTGTAGAGATCTCGTGCTCCCGGCCGCAGGGGCAGGTCCATCTCCTGCCGAGCTTGTCGGAAAAAGGTCCTCTCATCCTCACTTCCTCAGGAACCAAATCCTGTACCACCACTCGTGGAACTCCAGATCCCTAAAGAGGAAGTAGTTCCTCCCAAAGAAGGGGTCGGGTATCTCCCCCGCCCTCACGAGGTCCAGCTCAACGTCTTCGGGGATCCGGGCCTCAGCGGCTCCCCGAGCTTTCCGAATCCCCAGGCCCGACCTCCCTATCGCCCTCCAAGAAGTGCCAAAGCTTCCATTTCCCGTCCAGGTTCATATGCTCCATAGGTCTTTCCCTCCGACCACCCCATATCGGATCTGACTCCCCGCTAAGAACCGCAGGATCAACTCCCTATGCTCCTCCTCGACCTTACGCACGTCCGGTCTGCCGATCAGGTTCTCCTGCTCCTCGGGGTCGGCCTCGAGGTCGTACAGCAGGTATCCCTCCCCGGCGTCGTCGAGGGCGTACTTGTACCGCTCCGTCCTCACCATGAAGTTGTAGCGTCCGAAGGTGAATATCTCGCTGAAGACCGCCCTGCGGTGCTGCGAATTCGGCCTGCGCAGCACCCCCCAGAGCGACCTGCCCAAACACCTCTCCGAGGGCTCAGCCCCCGCCGCCTCTAAGAGCGTGGGGAACACGTCCAATATCTCCACCAAGGCGTCGGAGGTCGCCCCCGCTGGCACCTCGCCGGGGTACCGGACTATGAGGGGGACCAAGGCGCTGGGCTCGTGGAAAACGGCCTTTCCCAGCCTCCCGTGGTCCCCGGCCATCTCGCCGTGATCCGACCAGAACACCACGAGGGTATCTTCGAGCCATCCCTTGCGTTTAAAAGCCCCGATCACCTCCCCCACCCAGTGGTCTATCAGGGATACCTTCCCGTAGTAATTGGCCCTGATCCTCCGGAAGTCCTGCTCCGCGACATCCTGTATTACCCCCTCTTCCATCCTCCTGGCGGCATACTCGGGCATCCACCTTCCGGGTTCGGCCTTAGGTATGGGAGGGGGGACCTCGTCTGGGGAGTACATCGTGGCGTACTCCCCGGGAGCATCCCAGGGAGGATGGGGCCCACCAAAGCCCACGAACAGGCAGATGGGCCCCTCCCCGTCGTACGAGTCCACGAATTCCACGGCCTTACGGCCTATGTAGCTGTCCAGAAACTCCTCGGGAGGTAGAGGGCTCGGCCAGACGGCACAGCGACCTGCCTTGCGTCGCCTTGCGTAGTCCTCCCTGAAGGCATCCAAAAGCCCCCTCTCCTTCCAATAGTCCGTCATATAGGAATCCGTCCTGGAAGTGGCCCAGGGCCCTGTGGTCTCGTGCACGTAGTCCAGCCCGCGGGCGTGCATATATCCCTCGCGCTTCCTCAGATGCTCCTCCCGGTGCGGATAGAAGTGGGACTTGCCCACGTAGGCAGTGTAGTACCCACAGCGCTGGAGGTGGTGGAAGAAGGTCTCGTCGTGCGCCGGAAGGCTCCCGGCGTTGGTCCACATATGGTGGTTGTGGGGGTACAGCCCGCTCACAAAAGAAGCTCTGGCGGACATACAGATCGGACTCACGGTATAGGCCTGGGTGAAACGCACCCCCTCACGGGCCAGCCGGTCTATGTTCGGAGTCCGGACGACCGGATTCCCAGAACACCCCATCGCGTCGGACCTCAATTGGTCCGGCATGAGGATCAAGATATGAGGCCGTTTCATCGGAACTCCTTCCTATGCTGACGATTCCACCCCACCCAGCTCGCCATCCTGCGCAGGGGCACGAGCTCCATCCCGGCCTTATCGGTCGCCGTTATGGCCTTGATGGGAGCTCTGATTAACTTCATAAGCTCTATGTTCTGATCCACTATCCTTCTATAGCGCTCCCGTATATCTCGTGTCCGGGCTCCCTCTAATACCTCGGTCAGTATCCGCCACGGCCTTATTAAGCAGTACCCCTCCCCATGCCGTGGTATATGAACCCCATCTCTCGCATCACCCCGGGCTCGTATATGTTCCTCCCGTCCACGATCACGGACCTCCTCATGAGCTCACGGATTTTAAAGAGATCCAATTGCTTGAACTCGTTCCAATCCGTAACGACCACGAGCGCATCGCATCCTCCGGCCAGGTCGTATGGGTCCCGGGCCATCTCCACTTGAGGCAGAAGCTTCCTTGCGTTATCCATGGCTTCCGGATCGTACCCCTTGACCCTGGCCCCTTCTTCGAGGAGCATCTCGGCTAAGTATATGGACGGAGCCTCCCTTATGTCGTCGGTGTTGGGCTTAAAGGCCAACCCCATAAGCCCTATGGTAGTCCCCTTCAATTCCCCCAGCACATCCTTAAGCTTCCCTACGAGGCGAGCTCTGCGTTCTTCGTTCACATGTATAGCGGCCTTCAATATTCGGGGGTTGCAGCCGTGCGAAAGGGCTAGGCGAGCTAAGGCCTTAACGTCCTTAGGGAAGCAGCTCCCACCCCAGCCGAGCCCCGCATCCAAGAAGTGATGGCCGATCCTCCTGTCGTACCCCATCCCCGCCGCCACCTCCTTTACGTCTGCGCCCACCGCCTCGCAGATGTCCGCTATCTCGTTTATGAAGCTTATCCTGGTTGCTAAAAAAGCGTTAGAGGCATATTTTATCATCTCGGCAGTGCGAAGGTCTGTGATGACTATAGGAGCCCTCAGGGGAAGATATAGCTGGGCTACTTCTTCAGCAGCCCTTCTATCCAAGGAACCTATCACTATCCTGTCGGGGTTCAGGAAGTCCTGAATGGCGGAGCCCTCCCTTAAAAACTCCGGATTGGAGACCACGGAAAATTGGAGCTCGTCGTTCAAGCGAGTCCTTACGATCTCCGCGACCCAATCCCCCGTGCCCACGGGCACCGTGCTTTTGTTCACG
>DTXA01000127.1 GCA_012962735.1 Candidatus Latescibacterota bacterium | reverse complement strand
TGTCCAAGTTGCCGGTGGGCTCGTCGGCCAAGAGGAGTTCGGGCTCGTGGGCGAGCGCCCGTGCTATAGCCACCCGCTGCTGTTCCCCTCCGGAGAGGGTGTAGGGCATATCGTGGCGTCGGTGTGCCATGCCCACGGATGTCAGGGCGTCTAAGGCCTTTCTCTTAACTTTCCTTCCCCTCACACCCGTTACATATAGGGCAAACGCTACGTTCTCCAAGACGTCCCGGTCGGGCAGCAGCTTGAAGTCCTGGAAGATCATACCCACCCTGCGGCGCCACAGGGGCACCTCTTTCCCGGAGAACTTGGCCTCCCGGCCCTCTATCGTAACCCTCCCCCGTGTGGGGCGTTCGTCCAAGTGTAGCACCCTGAGGGGGGTGCTCTTTCCCGCTCCCGTAGGACCGACCACGACCACGAATTCTCCCCCCTCCACTTCGAGCGAGATGTCCTGCAACACCTTCATTTTCCCCTTCTCCACCCATACCCCTTCCAGCCTGACCAAAGGCGTCATGCCAACCCCAACCGGCGCATCTTGTCCCGGAATGTGGATAGCTTCATCCTGAGTAGCTCGGCCGCCCTCGTCTTGTTCCCCCCCGTGCGGCGCAGGGCCTCCTGGATGAGCTCCCGCTCCTTGGCCGCCACGATCTCCTCGAACGAGGCCGTCCCGATATCGGGCTCCGTCGTCCCAGCCCGGAGCATACGTATCATCGCCTCCAGTTCCTCCTGCCTTTTCAGGACCTCCTCCAGCGAGGGGCCCATCTCCCCAGGCTGGACAGGGGTCCTTACCTCGGGAGGGAGGTCCTCGGGACGCACTTGTGGTCCGGCGCCCACCACTACCAGCCGTTCTATGAGGTTCTCCAGTTCCCTGACGTTACCCGGCCAGTCGTAGTCCATCAACAACTTCATAGCATCAGGGCTTATCGTTATCCTCCCCTCCACCCCAAAGTGCTTCAGGAAATGTTCTACGAGAAGCGGGATGTCCTCCCTGCGCTCCCTCAAAGGGGGCAGGCGGATGGGCACGACGTTCAGGCGGTAGTACAAGTCCTTTCTGAACAGGCCCCTACGCACCCTTTCGAACAGGTCCACTTTTGTGGCCGCTATCACCCGTACGTCCACCTTCAGCGTTCGGGTGCCCCCCACCCGCTCGAATTCTCTCTCCTGGAGGACCCTGAGTAGCTTCACCTGGAGTTCGAGGGGTATGTCGTCCACCTCGTCCAAGAAGATCGTGCCCCCGTCCGCCAGCTCGAACTTGCCCGGCTTGTCCCGTACGGCACTGGTGAAGGCACCCTTCACATGTCCGAAGAGTTCGCTTTCCAAAAGTTCCCTGGACAAAGCAGCACAGCTCACCTTGACGAAGGGACCGTCCCTTCTGTGGCTGAGTTCGTGGAAGGCATATGCGGCCAGTTCTTTGCCCGTGCCGGTCTCCCCTTGGAGCAGCACCGTACTGTCCGATGGGGCCACGGTGCGGATAAGCCTGAAGACCTCCTGCATCTTGTGGCCCTTGCCCACCATGTCCTCCAGCCGGTACTGCTCCTCCAGCCGCTTCCGGAGGCGGAGGTTCTCCGCCATCACCTCCCGCACCTTCCGGATGCGCTCTAAAAGCAGCAGGAGTTCTTCGTTGTCGAAGGGC
>DTXA01000126.1 GCA_012962735.1 Candidatus Latescibacterota bacterium | reverse complement strand
CAAGGGGAGGTTCACGGTAATCTTTGCAACAGGGCAACCCCCTAAATTCCCTCCGGCACCGGGAACACGTAAGGTTTGGAGGAGACGGGGCTGCGGCCCACGACCACATTCGTCCCGTACACCTCCCCGATCACCCGTGGGGTCAGCACCTCCTCCGGAAGGCCCGTCTTATGTACCCTTCCGTCCTTGAGGAGCAGGAGCCTGTCGCAGTACTCGCCCGCGAGGTTCAGGTCGTGTAGGACCGCTATCACGGTGAGGCGGTCCCCCCTGTTCAACCTCTTCAGTAGGTCCAGGACCCGGATCTGATGGGCTATGTCGAGGTGGGCGGTGGGCTCGTCCAAGAGCAGTAATTCCGGCTCCTGACAGAGTGCTTTAGCGATAAAGGCTAACTGCCTTTCCCCCCCACTTAGCTCTCTTAGGTACCTCCTCTTAAGCTGAAGGGTCCCGGTCAAGGCCATGGCCCTCTCCGCGGCATATTCGTCGTGCTTGGTCTCCAAGAATTGGAACTTGCGGCGGTGCGGAACCCTCCCCAAGAGCACGAACTCCTCCACCGTCATCCCGAACCCCCCCTCCGGGTTCTGGGAGACCACCGCCACCCTTCGGGCCAGGTCCACGAGCTTTATCCCCCTTATGTCTTTCCCGTACAGTAACATCCTCCCGTCCGAGGGCTCGAGCACCTTGGTCACGGCCCTGAGGAGGGTGGTCTTGCCGGACCCATTTGGGCCTATCACGCCCACGAACTCCCCCTCTCCCACCTCGAAGCTCACGTCCCGCAGCACCGCCCTCTGGCCGTACCCGCAGGTTAGACCCTCGACCTCCAAAACCCTCTCAGAACTCATAGGCCCTCTTGCTCAAGGCATATACGAAGAGGCTCCCCCCGATCATCCCGGTTATGACCCCCACGGGGAGCTCCAAGGGGGCGATTATCGTCCTGGCGAGGGTGTCGCAGAGTATCAGAAAAGTGCTCCCAGCTAAGTACGAAGAGATGAGCAATACCCTGTGGTCCCCCCCCACGAACATGCGCACGAAATGCGGGACCACGAGTCCCACGAACCCGATCACCCCGGAAGCGCTCACGCTGAACCCGGTGAGCAGAGAGGCCAAGAGGAAGAGGACCTTCTTGGCCCTCTCGACGTTCACCCCGAGGTGGACGGCCTCCTCCTCACCGAGGGAGAGGGCGTTGAGGTCCACGGCGAAGAGATAGCAGAGGGCCAGGCCCGAAAGGGAGACCCCGAGGACAAGCCTTATCAGCCACATGTGGGGCTCCTCGAGGGAACCCATTATCCAGAAGATTATCCCGTGGAGGTCCTCCGCCTTAGAGACCGCCATCGTCAACATAACCACCGAGGAGCAGATGAAGCTGATCATCACCCCCATGAGCAGGAGCCTCTGGAGCCTCATCGCCCCTCCCCTGACGCCCAACGAGTACACCACCAAGACCGCACCTACAGCCCCGAGGAACCCGCTTACCGGCAGGGAGAGCGCGCCGGTGCTCCTGTACACCTTAAGGGCGATGTTCAAAGAGACCCCCAAGGCCGCGCCTCCCGATATCCCCAGGGTATAAGGCTCCACTAAGGGATTGCGGAACATCCCTTGCAGGACCACCCCGGAGATGGCCAATGCTCCTCCAACGGCGAGGCCCAGAAGAATTCGCGGAAGGCGCACGTCGAAAAGTATGGAGTACTCCACCGAACCCCTCCCCTCGAACGGAAGCGAAAACATCCTCCGCAGGGGTATGCCCACAGAACCCACCCCTAAGGAGAAAAGCCCGGCCGCGGCTAAGGCCCCCGCTAAGATCGAGGCCGATACGGCCCAACGTGCGAGCTTAGTATTCAATCCCCTCCCTCCCGGGTATCCCTTCGTCGTACGGATGCTTTACCTTCCTAACCTCGCTTACCAGATCTGCCCTTTCCACCAGCCCCTCGGGCGCGTTCCTTCCGGTCAGCACGACCTCCAGCCCCTCGGGTTTTTCGTCCAGCACGGAGAGGACCTCCTCCTCCTTCAGAAACCCGTCCCCTATGGAGATGTTTATCTCGTCCAAGATCAGAAGGTCGTAATTTCCTTCCCTCATGACCTTTCTTGCGAACTTTAGTCCTTCGAGGCATTCACAGCGCACATCCTCCGGCTTCAACCTCCTGTCGAAATGCGGATGGCCCGCGAACCCGAACACTTCCACCCCCAGTTTCCTCAACACTTCCAGCTCCCCGTATCCCCACCTCTTGGGGTCCTTGTGGAACGTGATGAAGCAGACCTTGAGGCCATGTCCCACGCATCTTACGGCCAGACCCACACTTGCGGTGGTCTTTCCCTTCCCGTCGCCGGTGTAGATCTGTATCAACCCTCTTTTCATCTCTCCCCCTTATACGCCACAAGGCGGTTAGCAAGCCTCGGACCAGGAGACCGAAGGGAAATCCTGTCTTCTTTTCATCGTATGCCTAAGAGTCGATATATGAAATCCACATCGACGCTATTCCTGACTACCTCGGCGACCCTGTCGTACTCCCTCTGTCTTTCAAGTTCGGGGTTTAAATCGCAAGGTGGAAGCTCCGGCAGACCTTTCCTCCTCCTGACGAAGTTTAGAAGTCTTCTTCTGAAGGTGACATTGTCGAATATCCCGTGGAGATAGGTTCCGAAGACGAGCCCGTCCTCGGAGGAGACACCATCGTAGGCCTTTCCGCCCGATTCCCTCGAGAGCTCGAAAAGGTAAGTTCTTGCCTCCGTCTCCCCCATGTGGATTTCGTACCCCTCGAGAAGCTCTCCCTCGTTCAAGTAAGGCGTCCCCCTCAAGACCCTCGCCTTGGCACGATATGTGGCCTTCTCCCTCGTAAACGTCGTTACGACGTCTAAAAGCCCGAGCCCTTCCTCAGCCCTTCGCTCCGATTCCACCCCGTACAGGTCCCTTATCTCCTTCCCGAGCATCTGGAACCCACCGCAGATACCGATCACCATCGCTCCATCTTTCCTCTTTTCGAGTATCTTTTCGGAAAGCCCTCTCTCTTTGAGGAAGAGAAGGTCGTATATAGTGTTCTTCGTGCCGGGAATTACGATTATATCAGCGCATTCGAGCTCATCCGGCGAGGTCACATATCTGAGGGAGATGTCCCTCTCCGATAGGAGGGGATCGAAGTCCGTGAAGTTGGAGATCCTCGGGAGCCTCAAGACGGCTATCTCGACCTCGGCCTTCCTTCTTGAGGCCTTAAAGCCGTCGAGCACGACGGAGTCCTCCTCCTGTACTTTGAGATCTCTTATGTACGGTACCACACCGAGCACACGCTTTCCCGTCTTTCTCTCTAAGAATTCAAGCCCCGGCTTCAAAAGCGACATATCCCCCCTGAACTTGTTTATCAGGAGGCCCTTTACAAGCTCCCTTTCATCTTCCTGCAGAAGCTCTAAGGTCCCCACTATCCATGCGAAGACACCACCTCTGTCTATGTCTCCTATCAGGAGGACCGGGGCTTCTGCGTATTTTGCCATCCTCATGTTCACTATATCGTCTTCCCTTAGGTTTACCTCCGCAGGGCTTCCGGCTCCCTCCATCACGATCACATCGCACCTTTCCCTCAGCCTCTCGAAGGACTCACGTACCGCTTTCCAAAGGGTTTCCTTGTAATATCTTTTCGCGGATAGGTTCATATACGGCCTTCCATGGAGCACGACCTGACATCCGGAATCCCCCATGGGCTTAAGTAGTATGGGATTCATATCGGATGTGGGGGCTATACCGCAGGCTTCCGCCTGGACAGCCTGGGCCCTGCCTATCTCCCTCCCGTCCGGCGTGGCGGAGGAGTTCAGGGACATATTCTGGGCTTTGAACGGCGCGACCTTAAAGCCGTCCTGATAGAATATCCTGCACAATGCCGTGGTTATCAAGCTCTTCCCGACGTACGAGCCCGTTCCTTGGACCATGAGGGCTTTCGCTCCCATCCTGTAATCTCCAAAGCATATCCCAATCTGAGTCCCGGGACCGAAAAGAGCTTCGTGAATGACCTCAAGACTACGAGGTTTTCGAGCTCGAGCACGTTTCCGAGGACGGAGGCAGGCACATCCGAGAAGTCCGAGAACGCTTCATCCACCACGAACACGGTATGAGGTCGGAGGACTTCAATGCCTCGCAGAGTTCCTCTAAGGGGCCGGAGAATCCATCCTCAGGGACATTGGACTTCGGACAACAATCCTTCATCCGTTACCTCGGGGATTTACGTTCACGCTGAAATCTATCAAATTTTCGGATGGAGAAGCTTTGCCAGCTCCTTCAAGGTCTGCGCGAAGGTGACCGGGGTAGGGCTGCAGAGAGCGTAAGAGTCCACCACATAGATCCTGTCATTCTTCACGGCATTGAGAGTCTTGTACTTCTGCCAGGTCCTTTTCTCCTCTTCGCCCACGATCCCCATGGTCGCTATTATGATCACATCCGGGTTGCTTTCTAACACCTTCTCCCGGCTGTAAAGGCCCGTTCCAGCGTCTTCGGCGATGTTCGTCCCCCCCGCCAGTTCGATAAAATCGTTGATGAAGGAATCTTTCGTTATCGTGAAAAGTGGCCTCGCCCCCACCTGGACGAAAACCTTGGGCTTGGGCAGGTTTTCCACGAGCTTCGCTATGGAATCCACCTGGGCCTGAGCTTTCCTCACGATTTCCTCGGCTTCCTTTTCCCTGCCGACGAGCCTGCCGAGCTTCAGAAATTGTTCGCATATCTGGAAAAAGTTCTTAGGGTTGGGGAAAGTTATTACATTTATCCCTAAGTCCTTCAACTTCTTTACATCCCTTAGGTCGGTCAGGGATGTAGCCAGGACCAGATCGGGCTTAAGGCCGACGATCTTCTCGGTATCCACTTCCATCACCGTGCCCACCTTCTCCTTCTTTCGGGCCCCGGGTGGTCTTTTGCAATACATGGTCACCCCCACGACCCTATCCCCAGCACCCAAAAGGAAAAGGGATTCGGTGAGATGAGGCCCTAAGGAGACTATCCTCTCCAGTGGGATTACCGAGGCTGCCCCGTTGAGGCAGATGGACAGCGCCAAAGCCAAGACGAACTTTTTCAATCCCTTCATTAGAACTGCCGAGCCCGAAAGGAACCCCGAGATGGACACGACGTACATAAGCCGGATCGCCTTTGCTGTGTCCTAGGGGGGCCTCTTCGGCCCCCCATCCCTCACCTGATCAGGGAGAGCGTGCGCGCCCACCGCTTCCCGCCGGCCTCGAGTTTAAGTATATAAATCCCACTGGCGACAGAGCGGCCTTCCTCGTCCCTCCCGTCCCAGTAAGCCCTGTGAAGGCCTTTTTCTTGGCGCCCCTCGAACAACACCCTCACCTTGCGGCCCAACATATCGTACACCGCAAGGCGCACGTAACCGTCCTCGCCCAAGACATAGGGCACGACAGCGCGGGAGTTGAACGGATTGGGGAAAGGAAGGGCTAAGGAAGGGGAAAGCAGAAGGGACCCCTCAGTTTCGGCGACAGCCGTGGGCACACCTACGATGGCCACAGAATTCGGGGGAAGGCCGGTGGGAACTGAGCCTGCTACAAGTTCGTCGTCGGATATGTCGTAGATGTATATCCCCGGGGCTTCCTCCGAGCGGTCGGCCACATAGAGCCTCCCCGAGGAGCTCACAGCCATATGGACTGCGGCAGTTGCGCCCGGGAGGGCCTCTCCCGCCGTGCCTTCCTGTGGGTCGAAGGGCTTGACCTGGATATTGGGCCATTGTGCCATCACCAAGGCATAGCCCTTACCGGGGGAGACCACCAGCACTCCGGAGACGTTCCCGCCTAAGGCGGACTCGTCCACGAGCACTCCCAGATTCCTGTCGGTCGCCGTATCTACGACCTCTATGCCTCCATCGGTCGGATCCCACCAGCTCCCTACACAGGCTATATAGAGCCTCCCCTCGTAGAGGCTGAGGGCTACGGGGTTCTTCAGATTCAACGGGATGGATTCGAGCACCTGGTCGGTCTGGGTGTCTATTACTGCGATAAGGCTCGTGTCCCCCGGGTTCCATCCCTTGAGCCTCTGGCAGGCGATGTACAGCTTTCCGTCCGATATCGCCATATAGGCCATATGGGGGACGGACTCCGCGCTGTCGGTGCCGGCATAGGCCACGTAGGCAGAGAGGTCCACCGAGCCCGTGCTGTCCCCGGTGGCGGGGTCTATTATAAGGACGCTCGCCCTTCCGTACCTAGAGACGTATGCCTTGTGCTCGTCTACGAAGGCGACGTCGTATGGATTTGCCTTGTCCCCGACGGACTTCTGGTAGATCGGGCTGGAGAGGTCGTCCGGGGAGAGCTTTATTATGTTGTCCCCGCCTAGACGTTCAAGTACATAAACATAACCTCCCCAGGCCACGACCCAGTTGTCGCTGTGGATGGGCAGTAGGTCCGTACGGGCCGTGGTCTCCCCGTCGGATATCGCGGCTAGGTTCCCGCTGGTGTAGTCGGTGGTGGTGACCACCGCTATCTCCCCTGCGGATACGAACCCCACAGGGGCCAGGATTAAGGCGATACATAAATAAAACCTGCGCATACGCTCCCTCCTTGAGGATTCCAGTTTCTATCCTGCCTCATGTCTCCCGCTTCCTGTCCCCTTTATACCCTCATACACATCACCTCCCTTCAACACAAGGGGTATCCCAGCTAACAGAAAAAGCACCACGTCCACCCGTTCGGCTACATACCGATTGGCCCAGCCGAGCAGGTCCCTGAACGCCCTGCCGGAGGGATAGGGGGGGACCAAGCCCATCCCAACCTCGTTGGACACGAGCACCAGATGGACCTCCCGGCAGGTGTGAAGCAGGTCGTCTATCTCCCTGTAAAGGGCCTCCCGGGCGAGGTGGTCTCCCTTTTCCATCAGGAGGTTGGAGGCCAGAAGGGTTACGCAGTCCAAGATGACCACCTGGGCATCTCCGAGCTCGGCTGCCGAGGCCCGGGCCACTCCGGTTCGGGCCTCCACCGTGCGCCAGTCGGTGGGGCGCAAGGCCCGATGTCGGGCTATGCGCTCTGCCATCTCGGGGTCGTCCGGGGCAGCGGTGGCGACGAAGAGCACACGTTCGCCCATCCTCCCGGCCAGATCCTGGGCGAACTCGCTTTTACCGCTGCGCGCTCCCCCAAGTACCAGTACTTTATAGCCCAATTATCTCCCCAAGGCCGCGCCCGCTGTCAGGACCAACACCTCGCTTAGTTCTCCGAGGGCCCCATACAGGTCCCCGGTGAACCCGGGGATGCGCCTGAGCACAAAGCAGGCGAAGGCCAATGCGAACAGGCCGACCGATGCCGCGGTCCAGAAACCCACGACCCCGGCGACCGCGACGCCAGCAGCCACCCAGACGGAAGCCCATAGGACTTCCCTCTTTCCCGCATCCCTTTGGAACGTCCTCCCCAGCCCCTCCGACCTGGCGCTAGGGCATGAGGAGGCGACGAGCGCCATCGCCCACCTGGCCAACATGGGAGCAAGGAAGATGGCCCTCCAGTCCCCCCGGACGGCATAAAGCCCCGCGGCCTTGGCCATGAGCACTAAGGCTACCCCTGCCGTCCCGAAGGCTCCGATGTGGGGGTCCTTCAAGACCTCCAAGCGCCTCTGCGGGGGTAAAGGGGCTAAAAGGGCGTCGCAGGCGTCCGCCAAGCCGTCCAAGTGCAGGCCGCCGGTGAGCTGGGCCCAGAACCCCACGAGGAGGACATCTGAGAGTGGATGGGGGACGAGCTTCCCTAAGGCCCATCGTGCGCACAGGAGCGCCCCCCCTATGAGCGCTCCGACCAAGGGGAAGGCCGCCATAGCCCGGCCCGAGGGCGGTCCACCTCCCACAGGCATGACTGTTAGAAAACCCAAGGCGTTCCGGAGGTCGCGGAGCATATCGTTCACCTTGGTCGAGTAAGGCCCCAAAAAGTATAGGAGCGAAGGGGCTAATTACGCCTCCGAGACCCCTGCTTCCTCGAAGGTGGCCATCTCCCTCAACACCCGGACTGCGGCCTCCACTAAGAAGACCCCCAATGCAGCACCCGTGCCCTCCCCCAGGCGCAAGTTTAGGTCCAACAGAGGCTTCAACCCCATACGTTCCAACATGGCCTTATGTCCCACCTCCACCGAACGGTGGGCCGCGATGTAGTAATCCCGCACCTGAGGACAGAGCCTGTACGCTATCAGAGCACCGGCGGTAGCGATCAGCCCGTCTAAGACCACCGGAACCCGATAGAACGCCCCTCCGAGAGCTATCCCGGCGAGCACCCCGATCTCGAACCCCCCTACCTTCGCCAACACGTCCACCGGGTCCGAAGGGTCGGGACGGTTAAGCTCGAGGGCCCTCTTTATGACTTCAACCTTGCGGGAGAAAGCGGCGTCGTCTATCCCAGTGCCGCGTCCGGCCACGGATTCCGGGGGGAGGCCCGTGAAGGCAGAAGCTATGGCAGCAGAGGGCGTGGTGTTGGCGATCCCCATATCCCCGAGTCCCAGGATGTCCAGCCCCCGTCCACTCTCCTCCTCCACAAGCCGGACCCCCACCTCCAGCGCTCGTTCGGCCTGCTGCCGGGACATGGCCGGACCTTTAGCGATGTTCCCCGTGCCGCGGCCGAGTTTGCGGGAGCGGAGTTCGGGGTGGTAAGGGAGGTCCGCCGCCACCCCGGCGTCCACCACTACGACTCTGGCGCCCACACACTTAGCTAGGACATTTATGGCCGCGCCGCCCCCCAGGAAGTTGGCCACCATCTGGGCAGTGACCTCCTTGGGATAGGCGCTGACCCCCTCCTCGGCCACCCCGTGGTCCCCGGCCACGGCGAAGATCACCTTGTGGTGGATGCAGGGCATAGGGTCGCCCGCGATCCCGGCCACCTGGACCGAGAGCTCCTCCAGCCGCCCCAGGCTCCCCGGGGGCTTGGTGAGCCGGTCCTGGCGCGATTTAGCTTCTTCCATAGCCCCGGCGTCCGGGGGGGAGATGCACTGAACCACCTCTCGCCAACTCGCCATCGCTATCCCCCTATCCTGAGCCTTAGGTAGTACGACCTGCCGGGGAGCGGATACCCCCAGAGGTCCGAGGCATGTCGGTCGGTTGCGTTCTTGACCTCCCCCTCTATACTCAGGGGGGGTACGGTCAGACTTAGGCCTAAGTTGTGGAGGAACCTCTCGGGGATGGGGAACTTGTTGTACAGGTCGTGGTAGTTTCCGGAGGTGTAGTCGGCCTCATAGAACCCCTTGATGTTCTTCCAGGATATGCTCCAACGACCGTGGGCGGTCCAGAGGGGGCGGTTGGGGAGTTGTTTGCCCCTATAGATGCCCCCGTATAGTTCGGAAAGATTCCGGGCCTCCTGGTACGACCCATGGCCCTCCCAACACAGAGGGCCGAAACGCGCCCTCCAGGAAAGCTCCACCCCCCTTATCTTGGCTTTCCCCAAGTTCTCCGGCTTAGATGTGAATTGGGAGTGTTGGACGAAGACTATCCCATCCCGGATGCGGTTGTCGTAGTACACCACCTCCATCCTCGCTCCTCCGGCCGTCAGGACGAAACCAAAGTCGAAGTTCAAGCCAAACTCGGGCTTAAGCTTCGTGTTCCCGATCACGGGGCCCGTGTCTCCGAACAGCTCGTAGAAGGACGGCGCCCGGAAGTACCTCCCGATGTTGCCCTTTATATGGAGCCCGGGGGCTAAGGTCAGCCGGACCCCAAGCCTGGCCCCCGAAAACCCGTATTCCTTTCTCTCCTCCGGCACGGGCCTTAAGACCCCCAAGACATAGTCCACCTTGCAGCGGTTCCACATATGGTCGCCCCGGAGGGAGGCCTGTACCTCGAGCTTGTCCCTCAGGTATACCCCCTCCAACCCCCAGGCCACGCTCGTCCGGTCGCTGGCCGGCAAAGGCGTCCGGCGTATCCTGTCCGAGGGACGGAACATCTCCCTTCTGGCCTCCAAAAGGGCCGTGCCCGAGAGGTTCCCCCGGGCCGAGCGGAGAGAGCCCCTGAACCCGAGCATATCTGTCGCGTTGTGGTTGTCCTGGCGGCCCAGGCCTATCTCGCTGTAAGGGTCTCGAAACTCGCTCACATAGCGGCTCCAGAAAAGCTCCGCCCTGAAGAGGCTTACCCCCAAAGGCGCTTCTACCTCCGCGCCGGAGAGGTTGCGCAGTTGCTTGAGGCGAGCGTGCTTGGCCTGGGCGTTGCCCGCGCCTGGCAGGCCCTTGTGGGAACTGAAGAAAAGGTCCCAAAGGGAAAGCTTGGCCCCCTTTACGGGGAGGGAGAGCTTCGCCAGCAGCGATGTGGAGCGGAAGTCATTGTTATACCTTTTGATCCATACGTCGTCTTCGGGGTTGTACCGGGTGCCGTTATCGTCCAAGAAGGGGTAGTCGTTCTCCGCCCGGAGATATTCCACGCCGGCTAGAAACCCCCTGTGGGACGCCAGACAGAAAGCCCCGATGGCCCCGAAAGACCCGGACATCAAGGCCCCGTATCCCTTCGTCCCCGTCCTCGGGGTGACGAGCCTGACGACCCCTCCTGTTCCACTTCCCCCGAAGGACATGGGGATTACACCTCTGTATACCTCTACCCTGGAGAACACGCCCACGGGAAGGCTTCCGAGGTTCACCCCTCCCCAGAAGGCATCGTTTAGAGGTACCTCGTCTATGTACACCCTTACCTGCTGGGAGGACGAGCCCCTTATGGAAACCGCGGCGTAGTCGCCGAGCCCTCCGAGCTTCTTCACCCTCACCCCGGCCATCCCCTCCAAGACCTCGGGAAGGGACGTGGCCCGCTCCCTCAGCTCC
Source organism: Candidatus Latescibacterota bacterium (assembly GCA_012962735.1). GTDB lineage: Bacteria > Latescibacterota > 4484-107 > B68-G9 > B68-G9 > B68-G9. Next base: position 1,806 of record DTXA01000126.1, on the reverse strand, counting down.
CTTCCCTCTATCCGGCCCACGAACGCTGGGGACTTCAGGATGAGGTCCTCACCCTTTAGAGCTGTCACCACGATCTCGGCCATATGGTATACCTGGGGGTAGAGGGCGACCTTCACAAAGGCGGGCTCCTTCCCCACCCTCACCTCAAGCTCCTCCGGCCGGTAGCCGATCATGCTGATCTTGAGGGTATGCTCGCCCTCTGGAACCCCCTTCAGGGAGAAAGCCCCCGATGTGTCGGAGGCCGTGCCCACACCGAGCTTCGGGATGTACACAGCCACACCCGGCAGGGGCGAGCCGGTCTGGCTGTCGAGGACCCTTCCGGCGATCTCACCGCCGAAGGCGGAGCTTGCGAACAACAGTCCTGCCAAAAGCATCCCTAAAGCATGCATAGCCTTATCCTCCAACTTCGAACGAAAAACCCCGACCTCCACGAGGAGATCGGGGTGTACACCCGTACGTCCGCCGCCTCCCCTCGGAGGCTGTTGCGAACTCCGGGGCCAGGCAGGTCTCCTGGCTGACGGCCTCCCCGCCCACGCCTTCCCAGGTCTCCCCAGTGACATATGCGGGCGGATCAACGGCCGATCACAGTGGCGGGGCCGCGCCGGACTCTCACCGGCTTCCCTATTCTCCCCTTCCGGGGCACCTGACCCGTATGTTCCCCTGGCTAAAACCCAGGGGGTTTCATGCCGCCACAGACGACGGTCACGACTTAAATATAACACTTTACCGGGAAGGAAGCAAGACCCTTAGGGGTATAAAGGCTCCTCTGTAACCTCCTCCCTCGGGGCGTCGCCCCAGAGGCGCTCCAAATTATAGAACTCCCGCACCTCGGGCTGGAAGATATGCACCACCACGTCCACGAAGTCCAAAACCACCCACCTTGCATCCTCGTATCCTTCCACGTACCAGGGGCGCACTCCCTTCGCCTCCATACCCTCCAATACTGCATCTACGATCGCGCGGACATGCAGGTCTGTCCCTCCGGAGCAGAGCACAAAGTACTCCGCTATGTCGGTCAGACCCCTGAGGTCTAAGATGACCACCCCCTCGGCCTTCTTGGAGAGCATCAGTTCTGCTGCGAGCTTGGCTATGCAGGACGTAGTGCTCATTCCCCTTGTAAGATCTTGCTCACTATATCCCTTCCCAGGACGACCGTCACCTCCTCTATGTGGTATCCCTCTTCGTACACCTGCTGTATGCAGTTGGATATCCCCAGCACACGGGCTACATATTTGGCCTTCTCCGGGTCCCCGCACCGGTCCACCACGATGGACTCTGAGAAGTTGAAGTGGGATGCGTTTGAACCGTTCCCGTTGACCACGTCTAAGCCTTTGTCCCGCAGAGTCCAGGCGACCCTCTTGGCCAGTCCAGGCTCCCCGCAGCCGTTGAGCACCTCAACGCGGATGGGCGGTGGGGGCCTGGAAGGTTCCTCCCTCCCGCAGGCGGTGCCCAGTATTCCCATGATTATGGCAAGGACCTTCCAGAAGCTCCGGTCGGACATCCTCTTTCCCTTGACATCGAGGCTGGCATGGGCTATCTTTAGATAGAGGTCCCAAAAAGTTTCTAAGCTATAATAAACTGAGGAGGAGATATGGCGATAACCCTGCTTTCCACGCTGAAGGGCTCCCTTTTGGAGGACTTCTTTCCGAAGGGTTGGGATCTGGAGCGGATAGACCGCTGTTGCTCCCATCCCCCGGAAGCTGCCACAGAGCGCCAGCCCTGGTGGCATCCTCAGTTCCGGCCCGTACCGTGCGACACCCTGGAGGAGTTCGAGTTCCTCATGGGCCACGAGATCGCCCGGACGAT
>DTXA01000125.1 GCA_012962735.1 Candidatus Latescibacterota bacterium | reverse complement strand
TGGAGAAAACCCCCTTGGCCCTGCACCTAGTCACTTCGTTCCTAACGAACCTTAAAACCGACTGGGGCTCGGCCTCGAAGATCAACCCGCTTAAGCTATCGAAAACTAGTAAGTCCACGCCGCTCATTTCCGAGACGGCCTGATCTATGGCCACGCTTATGGAGAAGAGGGCGGTTGGGTCGTCCACGAAAAACTTAACTTTAGGGAGCAAGCCCTCGGCCCTATAGGAATAGCAATCGATAAAGTTGAACCTCCCCTCGTCCTCGAAGGAGCTTAAGTCGCAACCGAGGCGTTCCATATGATCCTTAAGGTCGGACGGGGCCATGTCCGTTAGGGCCCATAGGGCCTTGCCCCCGGCCCTTAAAGCGTAAGCCAAGGTTTGCGACGCAAAGAAAGTTTTTCCGACCCCAGGGTCGCCGATGATCAAGATCGACGAGTTTTTAGGGAGGCTCGCCACCACGTCGTCGAGACCCGGTATTCCAAACTTAAAGTACGAAGCCATGGTTAGGGCACCCGTAATCACGCCGTCGAAGGCGCCTTAGTTGATGAAGGAGGAAAACGTTTAAAAAGGTTGGGCGCCCCCCTTACTCCTCCACAACCTTCTTCAATTGCTTCCTGTAGGTCTCCAGGACCTCGCTCGCGCTCGTGGCGTCCTCCGGGGATTTATCGAACCTCCACCTTCCCGTGAACCTTGGGAACCTAAGCGCCAACCCGCTATCCTTCTTTACGGCGTCCCTGGCGCAAGTATGCAACGGGGAAAGGGTTATTTCGTCCGCGGCCACCTCAAGCACGACTGCGGGGGAGAACCAAACGTCGGGCTCCATAAGCGAATTAACCCTAGCGTGCTTATGCGGTAGGACGTATTTCTTCATTTCTTCCGGGAGCCTGCTTAGATCCTCGTCGGTGAACCCGGTTCCGAGCTTACAAACGGTCTCGAAAACGTCCTTTTCCGGGTCGTAGGCGGCCATTAGGAGGGCCCCGTACGAGCCCGCCCTTTTGCCCCGGCCGTAGAAGGCGCCGACGGGGACTAAGTCGAAGGTATCGGCCAACTCGGCTTTATAGGAGCGCTTATACTTTATCCACGTCCAGCCCCTAGCCCCGGCCTTGTACACGGAGTCGGGGCCTATGGATTTAACCATTACGCCCTCGCAGCCCTCAGAAACGGCTTTATCCATATACCTATCAAGCTCCTCCGGGTCCCCCGTGATTATCAACTCCGAGATCCTTCCCCGCTCCGTCTCCTCGACGACCTCCTCGAGCTTCCCCCTCCTTTCCGGGAGGGGTTTCACCGTGTAATCTTCCCCGTCGACGTAGAGGAGGTCGAAAAGGAAAACCTCAACCGGGACCTCCTCCTCCATCCTTTCTATATCGTACTTCCTTCCCCTCCGCTGGGAGATCGTTTGGAAGGGGAGCATGTCGCCCGTGTTT
>DTXA01000124.1 GCA_012962735.1 Candidatus Latescibacterota bacterium | reverse complement strand
TAGTGAACCTCCTCCAGTTGAACAACACCTCAGCTACATTGTTGGTTACGGGTGTGTCCAGTTTTTGGGGTTCACTACCCTCACCGCAGAGAGTTGGGAAAAAAGAGAGGCTCAGCGGTGAACGAGCATGTCCCTCATCCCTCTGCAAAATCTCCGAGGTTCTATGTAGAGTTTCCGTTGTCAAGGTTCCTGAAAGGGCTTGATTTCGAGGAGGACATTGGCTATATTCGCCAAAGGGGGAAATATAGACTCAAAAACTATTCTGAATCTTGGGGAAATTATGGGGAAGGTCATCGCCATCGCCAACCAGAAGGGGGGAGTCGGCAAGACCACTACGGCGGTCAACCTATCGGCCTGCCTTGCCGCTGCGGAGTGCCGCACCCTTCTGGTGGACATAGACCCCCAGGCCAACGCCACAAGCGGGCTGGGGGTCGTCCGGGAGGACGTGAAGGAGAGCATCTACGAGGTGCTCTTGGAGGAAATGCCGATCTCCTCCGCCCTTCGGGACACGGAGATCCCCTACCTGCAGCTCGTTCCCTCACATATCCGGCTCATCGGGGCCGAGCTCGAACTGGCGGAGGAGGAGGACCGGGAGAGGAAGCTCCAGAGGGCCTTGGAGGGGGTGCGGGATCATTACGACTTCATCCTGATCGACTGTCCCCCGTCCTTAGGCCTGCTCACCCTGAACGCCCTTACCGCGGCGAATTCCGTCCTCATACCGATCCAGTGTGAGTACTATGCCTTGGAGGGCCTGACTCAGCTTTTGAACACGGTCCGTCTGGTCCAGCGCCACCTCAATCCAGAGCTGCGCATAGAGAGCTTCCTGCTTACTATGTATGATTCCCGCCAGAACCTCTCAAAACAGGTGTTGGAAGAAGCCCGGTCTTACTTCGGAGACAGGGTGTATCGGACCGTGATTCCCCGCAACGTGAGACTCGCTGAGGCGCCAAGCTTCGGTAAGCCTATCATTCTCTATGACATCCTATCTTCGGGGGCACAACACTATATGCGGTTAGCCGGGGAGGTAATACGCAATGGGCAGAAAGGCGTTAGGTAGAGGTCTGGGGGCACTCCTGCCCGAACACTCGGAGGACGAGGGTTCCCGGGTGCGACATATCCCGGTAGCGGACATAGAGCCCAACCCCTTCCAGCCACGCATGAACCTCGATGAGGCGGGCATCGAGGAGCTTAAGCGCTCCATCCAGGAGAAGGGGGTCATCCAGCCCATCGTGGTGCGCAAGCTGGAGGGAGGGAGATACCAGATAGTTATCGGGGAGAGGCGCTGGAGGGCGGTGAAGGAGGCCGGGATGGAGACGATACCGGCCATCGTGCGGGAGGTGTCCTCGGCTGAGGAGATGATAGAGCTCGCCTTGGTGGAGAACATCCAGCGGGAGGACCTCAACCCCATAGACGAGGCCAACGCCTACCGGGTGCTCATGGAGGAGTGCCATCTCACCCAGGAGGAGGTGGCTCAGAGGGTGGGGAAGGACCGCTCCACTGTGGCCAACCTCCTCAGGCTCCTCAAGCTCCCAGACGAAGTACAGGAGCGCATCTTAGACGGGGAGCTCTCCATGGGCCACGCCAGGGCCCTTCTGGCCCTCGAGGACCCCCAGGAGCAGGTGCGGCTCTGCCGGGAGATAATAAAGAACGGCTGGTCGGTTCGCAAGGTGGAACAAGTGGTACGGGCCAGGAGGGCGGTCCGGCGCGAGGAGAAGCCGAAGGACAAGGACCCCATCCTGAGGGACCTCGAGGAGGAGCTCCAGAGAGCCCTGGGCACGGCCGTGCGGATCGTACAGGGGGGCAAGAAAGGGCGGATCGAGATAGAGTTCTATTCGAACAGAGACTTAGAGCGGCTTGTGGCCCTGCTGATGCGATAGGGGCGTTCCCCGGGACGCCCCTTCGCAGTTATGAGTCCGAGTATGGTTAAAGGGGGTGGGCTATGCGGTGGCCGATGATCGCCATCTACGACGGGAAGATGGCCCAGGCCTCCAAAGAGGAGATCAATAGGACGCTCTCCGAGCTGAAGGGATACGGTATCAATACGATCCACGTGTACCTGGCCCTCTGGAGGCCCGACCCGGCCCGCTACGATGGGACGAAGCTTAAGCCAGGGTGGGAGGCGGACGAGGGGAAGGTCGCCTCTTCGAGGTATTTCCTGGAGAAGGCCCATAAGCTGGACATCGAGGTGCACGTCCCCTTCACGCCCCTTTCGACCTCCTATCCGTCCCAGATACCCTTAGGGAGCGACGTCTTCTGTCGGGATCTGTACGGTCGGCTGGACTGGAAGTGGGCCTGTCCGAACAACCCCGACGTCCGAGAGCGGGCCCGGGCCTTCGTAGAGGAGCTTTTCTCGATCTATGAGATAGATGGGGTCATCCTCGATTTCATAAGGTTTAGAGAAATGGCTGTCGGGACGAACAAGTACAATATCTGCTTCTGCCCCCACTGTCATGCGAAGGCCGAGCAGTTAGGCTACGACCTGGGGAGGTTGCGGGCAGGGGTTCGGAGGTTCGTAGAGTACCTATACAACCTTCCGAGGAAGGACTTGGAGCGGTTCCTTTCTTCACCCATGGGGCCTGGGGACTTTCTCTTGGATTTCTCCTTCCGCTTCCCCGAGGTCTTAAAGTGGCTGCACTTCCGCTGTGAGAGCATCGCGGAGGTGGTGGGGGAATTCTACAACGTTGTTAAGGAGGTCTCCGGGGGCAGGGGGGCGTTGGGGGCTAACACCTATGAACCCTTGGGTGGGAGCTCCTACTTGGTGGGGCAGGATTACCGGAGTCTGGTCCCATATCTGGATTACTTCGAGCCCATGGTTTACTACAGGGATATGATCCTCCATCCGTTGGGCTCGGTCGTCTCGATCCTCGCCCGCAACCCCGAAGTCCGAGAGGAGGAGGTCCTTCGGGCCTATTACCGTATCTTCCACCTGGGGGAGTACGAGAAGCCCTCGACCGTAGGGGAGATCCTCTCGGCTGGGGGGTTCCCAGCGGGGATCGTGTACGCCGCCTGTAGAAAGGTCCGGGAGATGGTCGGGCCGGATGTGCGGGTATGCGCCCTGTTGTATACCTCGAAGGATGCGCCCCATTACAACCACTGGGTGGAAGCGGAAGTGAGCACACGGGTGGATGCGGACTTCATCGTGGAGTGCGTCCGGATGGTGAAGGAGGCAGGTCTGTTCTCGATCGGGTACTTCACCTATCAGAGCACGCCGAAGGAATGGCTCAGGGCTGCGGTACAGGCCTGGAGGGGCGAGTAGAAAGAGGGGCATAGATGAACGCCTCGAGGTCGAACATATTGCTGATCACGACCGACCAGCACAGGGGAGACCACTTGGGGCTGGCGGGGCACCTGGTGGTGGAGACGCCGAACTTGGACGCATTCGTCCAGCAAGGTGCTTATTTTCCGAAAGCGTACTCCGAGATCCCCTCCACCACCGGCGCAAGGCTGTGTATGCTGCGGGGGCGGGGCAGTTACGAATGCGGACTGATAGGATATAAAGGTGTGGAGTGGGAGGAGCGCACATCCTTGGCCTACATCCTCGCCCAGAATGGGTACCATTGCATCAACGTGGGCTGGCGCAACCTCCACCCCCGTAGGAAACTCTACGGCTTCCACACGGTGATCCCACACGACTTGTGGGAGGGAGTGGACGACTATATGGAGTGGCTAAAGAAGGAGGCGGGGCACCGTGCGCACGAGCACGGCCACGGATGCGACCCCAACGGCTGGACCGCCCGGCCCTGGCACTTGGAGGAGCGCCTGCATCCGGCCGTCTGGACTGTGGAGACGGGGCTGGAGCAGCTCCGGAAACGGGACCCCACGAAGCCGTTCTTCCTCTGGCTTTCCTTCTTACGTCCCCACTCGCCCTACGACCCTCCGGAGAACTTTTGGGATATGTACCAAAACCGAGAGCTCCCCGATGTGCCGGTCGGGGACTGGGCGGAGGATTACGACGTGCCGAACCCAGGGCTGCCCATCACAGCCTGGTACGGGAGGCTCTCCCCGGAGCAGACGCACCGTATGAGGGCGGCGTATATGGGCATGGTAACCTTCTTGGACTTCCAGATAGGGAGGTTCCTTCTGGCCCTCCAGAGGGAGCTCGGGGTGTTGGACGAAACCTTCGTGCTTTTTACATCGGACCACGGGGATATGATGGGAGACCACCACCTGCACAGGAAGACTTACGCGTACGAGGGCTCCGCCCGCATCCCCTTCCTCCTGCGGTACCCCAAGGGATGGAACCTTCCGACCGGTGTCTTCGAGCACGTGGTTGGGTTGCAGGACGTGATGCCGACTATTTTAGAAGCCGCCGGAGTGGAGGTCCCGGAGGGGGTGACGGGAAAGAGCATTCTGGCCGCCATAAGGGGGGAACCCTGGAGGGAGTTCCTGCACGGGGAGCACTCGCCGTGTTACCCCGCCAAGGAGGCGATGCACTACCTCACGGACGGCAGGGAGAAGTACATATACCTGCCGGCTTCAGGCGAGGAAAGGTTCTTCGACCTGAGGCAGGACCGGGGGGAGCGCCGGAACCTGGCCCGGGCCCCAGAATATCGGGACCGGGTGGAGCTTTGGAGGAAGCGGTTGGTCGAGCTTTTAGCCGAGAGGGGGGACGGATTCTCGGACGGGAAGAGGCTTCTGATGCGTACGGACTGGTGGAGCCCTGTAGTGGAGGAGAAGCTTTGGAGATGAAGGACGAGGGAAAGGCAAAGGAACTGTTCGAAAGGGCGGAAGAGGCCAGGGAGGGGAGCCGCTTTCGGGAGGCGCTTTCGCTTTACAGAAGGGGGTTGCTCCTCTCCCCCAGAGAGGACCTCCCAGGCAGGCTGGCTGGACACCTGAGGGCGGGGGACTGCCTCAGGATACTGGGGAGGTTCCGGGAGGCGCTCAGGCACTACAGGTGTGCCGAGGGATTGGCCGGGAGGCTCGAGAGCGATTGGGACAGAGCCGACGCCCTCGTAGGGGTGGGGCTTGCCCTGCGGGGCATGGGCAGGCACGAGGAGGCGTTACAGTACTTCACCGAAGCTCGCAGTCTGTATATGCCATACGGCGACCCAGCCGGGGAGTCCTACGCCCTCTGGGCGGCAGGGGGGAGCCTGAGGGTTTTGGGGGAGCTGGAACGGGCACAGAGGTTTTTAGAAGAGGCCCTGGCCCTGGCGGAGGAGGCCGGGGACACCTCAGCCCAGGGATACGCCCTGTGTGCCTTGGGGGGGGTGCTCAGGGTACGGGGGAGGTACAGGGAGTCCTTGGAGAGGTACTCTCGGGCCAACGAGTTGCTCTCCGAGGAGGAAGATGCCTTCGGTGCGGCGTACTCGTTCTGCGGCATCGCCAACGCATACCGAACCTTGGGGCAGTACGACCTCGCTTTCCGGTATTACGATGAGGCCACGGAACGGTACAGAAAAATCGGTGACAGGCCCAGCTATGCATATACGGTCTGGGGGAAAGGCACGGCCCACAAGATGATGGGAGAATTGGAGGAGGCCGAGGAGGCATTCCACGAGGCAGAGAAGCTGTTCGAGGATGCGGAAGACCTCCGGGGGATGGTCTATGCGAGGCTCGGGCTCGGGGAGTTGGCCGTCCTGCGTGGGGAGGGAGAGGCCGGGGTCGAGGCCATAAGGCAGGCGCTCAGGATGTCCGGGGGACTGCCTCTAGAGCACCTCCACGCAAGGCTTCTGCTGGCGCTCGCCGAGGGGGAACCCACGGACGGGATCGTGGAGGAGTACAGGAGGATCGGGACGGAATTTCCGGAGGCCCCGAGGCTCCCCTTGAACATACCGTGAAAGGAGGGACGGTCTTATGGGGGTTTCGTCGGTTCTGACGCCAGAGATAAGGAGAGAAGTAGAGGAAATAGTCCGTGAGCAGCTTTTGAGGAGGGACGAGTTCTCAGAGAGCTCGCCGAAGCTCAGAAAAAGACTGGGGAGAGACTTGGCAGGCTGGAGACGACGGTGGCAAAGCTTGCCGAGGCCCAGAGGCAGACAGAGGAGCAGATACGTCGGCTGGCGGAGGAGATGGCCCTTCTTGCGGAAGACCAGAGAAAGCTCAGGAGGACAGTTGCAGGGTTTTCGGATACCGTGGGTTACACCCTTGAAAATCAGGCAACGAAGTCCCTGCCCGAGTTGTTGAGGAGGGATTACGGGCTTGAAGTGGAGGGTAGGCTCGTAGTGAACATATACGGCTGGGGAAAGATAGATAGAAGGAGGATACTAATCGTCGGGGAGGCCAAGACCCGTCCCTCCAAGAGGGAGGTGGACAGGTTCAGAAAGCTTGTGGCGAGGGTGAAGGAGGCCGAGGGGGCTGACGAGGTTCTGCCGGTTTTGGCGGTGCATACCGTCGTTCCGGAGGTTGAGGAATATGTGAGGGCGAAGGGCATAGCCCTGTATTGGTCGTACGAACTTTAACCTCATGGGAGGTTCTCTATGGCCGAGCCCATTCCCTACACCCGAAAGGAGCTGTTCCGGAGGGGCAGGGCCCGGAGGTTCTCGGGGAGGGCCCTGGATCAGGTGGCTTTTCCCTTAGGGGGCATAGGCGCAGGTTCGGTCTCCCTTGGGGGGCGTGGTGAGCTTAAGGATTGGGAGGTCTTCAACAGGCCCGGCAAGGGAAACCGTCCGGCGTACTCCTTCTTTCTGCTATGGGTCCGACCCGAGGGGAGGAAAGCATGGACCAAGGTCGTAGAGGCCCGTCCGGGTCCGCCGTATACGGGCCAGCGGGGGTACCCCTGGGAGTACGGAGGTGGTCTGCCGCACTTGGCGGACGCTTCCTTCTACGGGGCTTTCCCCTTCGCCCGGATCCACTTCCGGGATCCCGGTCTCCCGGTGAGGGTATCCCTTGAGGCCTTCAGCCCCTTCATCCCCCTGGAACCTGAGGACTCCTCCCTACCCGTGGCCGTGCTGGTGTACAGGTTGGCCGACCGGGGGAGGGTTCCGGTGGAGGTATCGCTCGTGGGGTCCCTTATGAACTTCGTGGGTTATCCCGGAGACGGGGGGATGGGAGAGGCCTGGGGTAAGCTCGCCGGGGTAAGCGCTCCGTACTATGGCGGTAACCTCAACAGCCTTCGTCGTGAAGGAGACGCATCCGGACTCTTCATGACCACCACGAAGTATCCCCCTGAAAGCCCCCAGTTCGGTTCCTTGGCCTTGGCCGTGCTCGGGGACTGGAAGCTTACGTATCAGACCCATTGGTCGAGGGAGGGCTGGTTCGACGAGCTTCAGAGCTTCTGGGATTTCTTCTCAAATGGGGGAAGGCTTGCAGACGACGCCTCCGAGGACCCCTCGCCCGAGGGCAGAACCGACGTAGGGTCCGTGGGCGTGCGCCTGACCCTGAGGCCGGGGGAAAGTGCAGAGGTCCCGTTCGTGGTGGCCTGGTACTTCCCGAACTTCACAAATTACTGGAACGCCCAAACCCGAGGGGCTCCACTCCGTCCACGGTACGCGTCCCGATTCGGGGACGCATGGGAGGTCGTGCAGTATGTGGTTTGCAACTACGACCGCCTCTCGGGCCAGACGAAGATGTTCCGGGATGCCCTCTTCTCCAGCACGCTCCCTGACTATGTGTTGGATGCGGTCTCAAGCCAGGCCTCGATCCTGCGCACCAACACCCTTCAATGGTACGACGACGGCACCGTACACGCCTTTGAGGGATGCAACGACCGGTCCGGGTGTTGCCCGGGAAGCTGCACCCACGTTTGGAACTACGAACAGACCCTAGCATTTCTATTTCCCCAGTTGGAAAGGGATATGCGCATCACCGACTTCCTGTACGACACCGACGAAGACGGGCATATGAACTTCAGGCACGTTATGCCGAGGGGAGCGACGAGGGAGCGCGGCAAGCCCGCGGCCGACGGCCAGATGGGGACGGTGCTCAAGCTTTACAGGGAGTGGAAGCTTTCGGGGGACGAGGAGTTCCTGAAGAAACTCTGGCCCAAGACTAAAAAGGCCTTAGAGTTCGCCTGGGTCGAGTGGGACAGGGACCGCGACGGCGTTATG
>DTXA01000123.1 GCA_012962735.1 Candidatus Latescibacterota bacterium | reverse complement strand
CAACGGAATGCCATCCAGCAGCCCACGAATGAATTCGTGGGCTGCTGGACTTAAAAAATCCCTCTGCGCCTCTGCGGTTTTCACTATGATTTTTGGACCGTACCCGACCTCCCCCGCGTCCCCACAATTAGGATCCTCTGAGGACAGTCCCTGATGCGCTCATCGCATCCGATGCACTCGGAGGGATCAACCCTCAACCACCCATCGGATCCCTTCTCCCTCGCCCCCATCGGACAGAGGGCCACGCAGCGGATACAGGACCCACACGCCTCCCTCGCCCGCACCCTCCAGAGACTGACCCTCGAGATCAGCCCCAAAGAGGCCCCGACCGCACAGAGGTACCGACACCAGAACCGGGGCACGAACAGCTCCGAGCCTAAAACGACGATCAGAAACACCCCCATCAAAAGCCCTCCCGAACGGTTGAAGAGGGGACTAAACGGCTCGTAGTGGCTCACATTGACGTTGTTTAACAGGAGCGAAGCGATCAGAAGCGCCCAGAGTATAAAGTACTTGATATACTTCGCCTTCCTATCTACCCTCTCGGAAATCCTCAGCTTGCGGAGCCTGACCCTGTTCAGAAGCTCCACCGCCGCGCCGAAGGGACACACCCAGCCACAGTAGACCCGGCCTAAGAGGAATGCCGAGAGAATCGCAAACCCCACAAGCAGATACCAGAAGACATTGTAGGAAAACAGGGGGAGCTTGAGGGAGAGGATACTCGCCAGGTTCACCATCGAGACCGGGCTGCTCTTCAGGAACCCTAAGAAGAGCAACCCGCCCCCCAGGCTCAGAACCCGGAGTCTGCGGTCTCCCCTGAGAAAACCGACGACCGAGACCGTGAGCAGGGCCCCGAGGAGATAGACCCCCACTTTGCTGGATCCGCGGCCCTCCTCCTCGACCTGCAGGCCGAGCCACCGACGGGCGGCCTTTCGGGCGCTCTTTCTCACCGCCCGGGCGACCGCCTCCGAGGTCACCGTGGCCCTCGTAATGCCGTCCACATCCTCACCGACTCTGAACGCGTCCCCTATCCGCTTCCCTCTGAACTGTCCGATGAACCAGGGGGCCCTCAGCTCCCGGACGTAAGAGGGGGTTTCCGTGTGGTGCAAAATCTCGATCCCTGTGATCGTCCCTTCCAGATCCATCCCCACCATAATCCGGATCGGTCCCGCATATCCTCGCTCCTCCGGGGCCACATCGGTGGTCGTAAAACAGAACCCGATGAGCTGCTTCTCCCCATTCTCCGCTCTGTATGCCTCATAATGCGGCGGCTGACCTTTCTTCTCCGAGAAGCTATCCGCCTCCAGAATAACCCGTTTCAAAGCTCCCCGTTCCCTCTCCATGTCCTCCTGAGGGGCCGACCTGCTGAGGTTAAACCCCACAGCCCCAAGGAGGCTGCCGAGGACGACCAAGGTGACGGCCCTTTTCGACGCGGACGACATCCGGTTTCCCGTTCTCACCGCAGAGCGGCAGAAAAGCCGAAAGCCCAAAAGCCGAAAGCCGAAAT
>DTXA01000122.1 GCA_012962735.1 Candidatus Latescibacterota bacterium | reverse complement strand
GGAGAGATTCCGGGAGGCGGGCCTGTGGGTGGAGAACGGGGCCGGGGTCGAGGCGCGGGCGGTCAAACCGCGTTTCAAGGTGGACCCGGCGGTCTTCATCGAGACCCGGAGTGTGCAGGCGTTCCGGGAGCTGGTGCTGGAGCTTCTTTCCGGGGAGACCCTCTTGGGCCCCACCCTCGGGGCGGTGACGGGGCTCACCGGACGAGGCAAGTCCACCGCGGCCAAGCACATCGCGGCCACGACAGAAAGAGTGGTTTACCTCAGGGCCCTTCCTTTCTGGAGCACCACGGACCTTCTGCGAGAGATCTGTTTTGCGCTTGCTGGGGAGCGCCCACGATACAAGGCTAAATGCATGGAGCTCATCGCCCGGCGGACACAGGCCCGGCGCAGACTTCTCATCGTGGACGAGGCGGACGGGCTCACGCTTCGCGAACACCTGAACCCTCTGCGGGGATTAAACGAGGTGTGCCAGATGCCGGTGATCCTGGTGGGTGAGGAAAGGCTTCCGGAAGTGCTTCGCGAAGAGCGGAGGCTCTGGCACCGGGTGCGGAGGGTGGTGGTCTTCAGCGACATTACGCCGGGCGATCTGGTGCTCTTCTGGAAGGAAGCGGTGGGGATTCAGCTCGGCCGGGAGGTAGCGGAGGCCCTTTTCCGGCGGTGCGGAGGAGATTTCCGGCTGGTGGTGGGAGATGCAGAGAACGCCTGCAGGCTCCTGAACGCCCTCGGGGCCACGGAGATGACCATGGAGATCGTCTCCAGGCTTCCGGAACTCAAGCCGGAGTAGAGGTATGGCCAGGATTCCTAAAACCGGACTTGCGAGGCGGATCAGGGAGGTTTTGCGGGAAAGATTTTCCGGGAGGACTTTTCGGCCCCGGGAAGTAGCCGAAGCACTGGGCATTCCTCCGGGGCGGGAGCGGGAAAAGGTCAGCACAGCCCTTAACAAAGACTTCCGGGCCAGGGGCGAGGTGGTAAGGTTTGGGGATGGTCGGTATCGGTATGTGGGAGGCGAACTCAAGAGGGGGTATCGGCCGCGATTCAAGATACGAATCGCCCGGGCAATCTATTACCAGAAGGTCATTACGGTGGCCGAGATCGCGGCTCTGGCGAAGGCCAATCCCAACACTGTACATAAGTTCCTGCAACGCAACCGGGAGTGGTTCGAGGAGGTGGGCAAAAAGAGGATGGCAGGAGGAATACATAAGGTTTACCGCCTGGTTCGTGAGGACGAATTCTGGCGGGAATTCGTGCTCAGGGAGGAGGAAAGGAGGCCGTTATGAGGGGTATCGACGAGGGCAAAAGGCGGAAAAAGATCATCGCGGCCATCATGATCGGGTTTGGAAAGATGACCAAGTGCCGGGAGTGCGGGAGGGTCTTCTTTGACCAGAAGCCGGAGGAGAGGTGTCTCAGTTGCTGGTTCGTTTCGGATCGGGAGATTCTGCTTCATGGTGTTGGGGAGTTCGAAAGGAGGCGAATGCTCAAGGACTGGGTGGGGAAGGCCTTCCTGCGGGAGATGGACGAGGGAGAGCTTCTTTTCGTGCTCGAGAGGTTGAGGGAGAAAGGCTATC
>DTXA01000121.1 GCA_012962735.1 Candidatus Latescibacterota bacterium | reverse complement strand
TCTCTTCTGGCCTTTGGCCTCTCACCACCTTAACCGGAATTACTTTGCAAATGCGTGTTTATCCGTTTCCCATCCGTTGACCCCATCCGTTGACCACCCCCAACAAAAAAGCCACCCAGGGGTCTCCCTCCGGGTGGCTTGGGCCCCAGTTAGGCTGCTACCGGTTTCAAAACCCGCCCCACAGTCCGCAGATCCATCTCCTCAGCCCTGATCTTATCTTCTATCTCTTCCAAAAGCCTCATTGTCCTGCGGTCGTAGTATCTCTCCCCGCAATTCAAGCAAACCAGGACCTCAATGGGGAGGAGAACCACATCGTTCCCCAGACGAAGCTCCTCTTCCACTGATTTCTTCACGATATCCTGGCTCGCACAAATCACGCATCTCATGGCTACCTCCTCTCTCGATACCCGATCCAACGCAAGGGATCTGGCTCATAAGCCGTGATCACGATGGCTAGATCCTCCTCTTCGGCGTACGCACAGACGAGATGAAGAGGACGCCCTTGGGCAGTTCTCCCATAAACCAGAATGCTGGGGTAGGGCTTATCATCTTCATAACTCTCAATGACCTCTCCCACTTGTATGGCTTCAAAAACCTCCTCCTCGCGAATCGGCCCTCTTTCCTCCGTGCGCATTTCCTCCCGGGCGTGTCGGGTGTACAGCACCCTGCCCTCAACAAAGCACTCCCTGATCTGTTCAAGCACGCCCTTTCCTCCTGTGCTCGCCCTTAAGGTTCAGGGGCAAAACCCTCAATGCCAATTATACCACCATCCCCTCCCCCAGGCAAATGCTGAGACGGCGGGGGTGTGTCCCAGGAATGTCGGTGGCTTATGGTGTTAGGGGAAACGGCCCTCATCCCCTCCCCTTCTCCCCTTCGCCTTTGGGGCGACAAGAGAAGGGGGGGAAACTTCCCCTCTCCCGTCGTCCGGAGCGAGAGCGGAGGACGAACGGGAGAGGGGTCAGGGGTGAGGGGCCGCTATCTGCTCCGCCATCTCCTCCCCGACAAATTTGGGAGACCCCCGACGGCGGGGGCAAACCCCACCCCTGCGCCATCCGTTGGCACAATCTTGGCGTCCAGCCGTTCGACACTGCGCCGCACCTCCCGCACCTCGTTCCTCAGGTCCTGGATGTCCTCCTTGAGATAAGCCACCACCCAGGGGATCTCGGCTCTCTCCAGCTCTGGAACTGCTACTTTGGCCTCCTCAGCCATCTCAGCCTCCTCCTGGCAAGAGCTTCAACGCCGCCACGATGAGCCCTCCAACGGCCACCATCGTGGCCACCATCCAACGGAATTGCACGCTCATCTCCCGGCGTGCCTCATCAATCTTGTCATCCAGCCGCTCGACGCTCCGTCGGACCTCCCGGATCTCGCCGCGCAAGTCCTGGATGTCCTCCCTGAGATAGGCCACCACCCAGGGGATCTCGGCCTTCTCCC
>DTXA01000120.1 GCA_012962735.1 Candidatus Latescibacterota bacterium | reverse complement strand
GGCGAGGTGGGATACGGAAGGAGGGGGGATGTCCGGCCCGCCACGGCCTCATCGACCTGGTTCCGCGCCCGGCTTGAGGTCGCCGACCGGAACCGGTCCTTAAAGGGGGGGTACATCCGCAGGAACATGTTGGAGGAGGGTGGGAGGCCCCATGTCACTTCCTCAGGATGGGTCCGGCTGCACCTCCCGCTCTTGGAGAGGACCCTGGTGCTCTCGCTCGACGGAGAGCGGTCGGACCGGCGCCTGCCGGGACGGGAGGAGACTTTCCTGTACGTGGGACCGGGAAGGGGGGGGTACTCCTGGGAGGACAGGGACGGAGATGGGACGCGGGAGGAAGGGGAGTTCTTCCCAGACCCGGAGGGGGATTATATACGCTATCTCGCCCCCGTGCGCTCTTACAGGCCGGTGCGGGAGGACCGGCTCGGGCTTCGATTTCGCCTCGACCCCCGTTGGAGGATACCCTTCAGCTCCGAGATATCTGCCTATGGGACCTGGGGCAGGCTGAGGGAGGGGGGGGTCCTGAAAAGGCGGCTCTCCCTGGATCAAGCCTTAGAGCTCTTCCGGGGAAGCCGGTGGGGGTCCATAAGGGCCTTCTACCGGGGGGAGCACGAGCTCGACCGCTCGTTCGAGGGGGGGGAGCGACGGGAAAGCCTCAGGGAGGTCGGTGCACGGCTGCGGCTCTTCCAGGGGAGGGCTGAGGTGGAGGCCGAGGTTAAAAGAGGCCGCAGGGAAAGGCATACCCCCTTCGAGGACTATCGCATCTCCGGGGGAAGCTTTTCAGGTAGGTACTCCCTCCGGTTCGGGGGAGGAAGGATCGGGGGAAAGGTGGAGGTGGGGAGGGAGGGGGAGCTCGAAAGGGACATCCGGGCGGACTACGTAGCGGTCCGGCCGGAGGGGGAGTACTCTCGGGGAGACTCGGGTGTATGGGGATACGTGAAGGCGACCTGGGTGTGGGCTCCTTCGAACATCCCCTATGAGATGGCCCGAGGCAGGAGGGCCGGATTGAACTTAGAGTGGGCCCTGAGGCTGAGCCGTAACGTGAGCCGCTTCACAACCCTCTCCCTATCCTATACGGGCCGGAAGTGGCCGGGCAGGAGGGCCTCGCACACGGCCAGGATGGAGGTGAGGGCGACATTTTAACGTTGCGGCGTTGTTGCGTTGAGCGTTTGTCGTGGCGGAGGTCCCTCGAGGTGCTTGAAATTTATGTGCTTTTGATTTTGTTCTACGGGGTGGTCGCCGCGGACCCGGAGATAGCCGAGATTCGGGTCGAGGGAGTAAAACGCGATGAGGCCCGGATCTCAGAGATGCTAGGGGTGCGAGCTGGCGGTCCTTTCGATTCCGAGGCGCTTGAGCGGGGGATACGCGAGGTGCTGTCCCAATACGAGGCCTGGGGACATCCCTTCGCCCGTGTGGATGTGGAGAAGGTTGCCTTGAGGAAGGACGGGTTACACATAACGCTCCGGGTGGACGAAGGCCCGGAGGTCCGGCTGGGGGCCGTGCGGATAACTGGAACTTCCACCAGAGAGGATCTGCTCCTGAGGGTCCTGGACCTGCCCTTAGGGGAACTCTACGACGGTCGTGAGGTGGAGAGGGCCCTGTCCAGGCTGCGCCGGTTGCCCTTCATACAGGACGCTGTCCCCGACCTGCGGTACAACCTTGAGTCCGGGCAGGGAGTCCTATTAGTGCGGGTGCGGGAGATCAGGGCCAACCGTTTCTCGGCCGCCTTAGGGTACGCTGGGAGGGGTATCTCCGGGGAGCTCTCCCTGGCCCTGCACAGCCCCTGGGGCAGGGGGCGTACGGTGGAGGCAAGATGGACCCGCCGGGAGGCACAGGCTGATCTTTACCTTATGTGCCGGGAGCCTTGGGTTTTGGGCCTGCCATTGCACTTGGGGGGGGAGTTCCGGACATCCTTAAGGGAGGGGTACAGCCGCACGGAATGGGTGGTACAGGCGTACAGGCCGTTCCGGTGGGGGGAGGTTGGGGGGAGCGTAGGCTGGGAGCGCACTGTGCGCGGTTCTGCGGAGGGAGGGGCCTGGGGGTTGGGCCTGGAGGTTCAGTACGAGGCCAGGGACGACCCTTCCGTCCCCCGGAGGGGGTTGGGGGCCTCTTTGGGGGTGCGGGGATATCCCGGCCGGGCCGAGGGAGTGCAGGTGCGGGTCCGGGGGGATGTGGAGGGATATGTTCCCATGGGCGGGAGCCTTGCGCTGGCGGTCGGCCTGCATGGGGGTATGGTGGAGGGCAGGGACCTCTCCACTTACGAACTGCTCCCTCTGGGGGGCGCCAAGTCCCTGCGGGGACACTGGGAGGAGCAGTTCCGGGATTTGAGGGTGGTCTGGTCGAACTTGGAATTGTACAAGGAATTGGGTGCGGGCTCGTGGGGGTTCCCCTTTTTAGATGTAGGGTACGCTCAGGGGAAGGTCCGGTGGGGGTACGGCCTCGGCCTCCGGCTACGCACAGGTGCTGGCCGCATTGGGTTGGATTATGGCCTCGGGCCAAGGGATAGGCTGTGGGAAGGGAAGGTACATCTGACCTTAGAGGGTAGGTTTTAGGCGCGAAGAAGTTAACTTAAATGGGCAGATATCCCCAGGGGTCCCTAAAAAGTATCGAGCGGGGACTTTCTGGGACGTATATGAGGAGGTGAGCCTATGGACTGGGAGGCCTTCGAAAAGGAGAACCAGGCCCTCTTGGAGGAGTTCGAGGAGTACCTGAGGGGACAGGGGTTCTCTCAGTATATGGTGGACGAGTACATAGCCCCGGTGGAGCGGTTCCTCCAGGAGTACCTCGTGCGCTACGAGATCGGAAGGCCCGAGGAGATCGGCACCTCGGACATAGATTTCTTTATAGGCGAGGAGTGCATCAAAAGGGGCGGGGAGGCCGATACATCTTGGCTCGGGGTTACCCTCGAGGCCCTATGGAGGTTCTACCAGTTCCTCTCCACCAAAACCAAAGTGGCACATTTGGAGGCCATCCTGAAGGTATGTTCGCAGGAGGAGCGGTACCTCGACAAGCTCCAGGCATACGCTGAGCTGAATCCGGAGGACTGGGAGGACGAGTTTCAGAAGTGGGCCTCGGATTTCTTAGGGGAATAGCTCAGACGTGGTCCAAAATGGGTATATGGACGGGCAAGGGCAGTAGCCCGGACAGTCCTGCCACCTCCTCTCGTTCCGGAGAGGGGCCTCCGAGGAGAAGCCGCACGCCGTCCAGGGCGTCCAGCTCTACATAGAGCTCGGCCCGGCGGCCCCGGGCTATCTCCACCTTCCCGTCCCGCACGAAGATGGTGGCCTGCTGGACTTTGTCCTGGAACTTAAACCCCAACGAAAGCTCAAACGGGGCCACCCACTTCGTCCGCCCCTCCAGCCACCCCCTGTAGGCCTCCAAAAGCCCGGCCAGGTCAACTACACGATATACCCAGTCGGGTTCCGCTTTCCACCAGGCCGCCGGCGGCAAAAGTCGCTTCAGTCGCTCCCGGTCCCATGCGCTCACCTGTAGCACTGCCTCCGCCCCGAAGCACCGCTCCATAACGGCACGCACGAGCTCGGGTTCCCTTCCGGTTGGAGAGACCAGCTCTAAGATCTGGACGGACCCGAACCCCTCCCCCTTGGAGAGCAAGTACCCATCCTCCGAAAGCCAGGCCCGAATGCCTGGCTTTCGCAATGTCAGGGAGGTTTGCCTCCGTTCCACCCTCAGGGACAGAGTTCTCAGGAGCCGCTCCACTTCGGAGACGGCCTCCTCGGGCATCACCTCCCGGACCTCTGCCGGTCGGACTCCGGCGCGGTCCATAGAGCGTCGGGTGAAACGGAGGATGTATTTGAGGCCCGCGACCTCCCACCCGAAGGCGTTGTACCGTTGACGGTCCCCGCCCAGACCGGAAAGTGGCCATCCGCGGTCCCTCATCTGAGCTATGATGTGCCGCAGCAGTCGGGACATGTATCCTTTGCCCCGCTCCTCAGGTAAGGTGGACACACCTCCTATGCCCCCCACCCTCACCCGACAGCCGAACGCCACGCATTCCAAGGGGAAGAGGCCCACATGCGAGACGATCTTGCCGTCCCTCTCCAGGACGAAGAAGCAGCTCAAGGCATCCTCGTCCTGCCGATAGAGCTGGGGGTAATGCCGAGGGAAGAATCCCCTGGAGTGGCCGTAGCTCCTCTCCAAGAACCTCTGGAACTCCTCCCATTCTGTGAGTTGTACCGTCCGGATTCGCTCCGCCATCTCAGCTCCTCCTAACTATAGCTCCAAGCTCCGATACTTTCTTTGGAGATATAACAATCTGGGATAGGAGCTCACGGAGCTTACTCAGGGCCCTTCCCCTGTGGCTTATGCGGTTTTTCTCCTCCCGAGTCATCTGGGCGAAGGTGCGGCCCTCCTCGAGGACCAGGAAGAGAGGGTCGTAGCCGAATCCACCTTCTCCTGCGGGGTCTTCGACGATTCTGCCCTCGCAGGTCCCCTCCACGGTGTACACCCTTCCGTCCGGGAACGCTAAGGCCAGTGCACACCTGAACCGGGCGGTGCGGCGTTCGGGGGGAACGTCCCGGAGCAGGTCCAAGAGTTTGCGATTGTTGGATAGGTCGTCCGCCCCTTCGCCCGCGAACCGGGCCGAGCGGACCCCAGGTGCCCCTCCTAAGGCATCCACCTCTAAGCCCGAGTCGTCCGCGAGGGCGGGAAGTCCCGTGGCCCGGGCCACGGTCAGGGCCTTCTTCTTTGCGTTTTCCTGGAAGGTCGTGCCGTCTTCGTGAATTTCGGAGATGTCAGGGAAGTCCGACAGCGTCCGGAAGGCGAGGCCTAAGCCGGAAAGTGTCTCCCGGATCTCCTTTATCTTGCCGGGGTTGCGGGTGGCGAGCACAAGTGTCACGTTACCTCCCGTAGCGCCCTGTCCAGCCCGGAGACCGAGGGGTACCGCTCGAGCACCGAGACGACCTCCCGGGCGATCTCCCCGAGCCTTTCCGGGGTGCGGGCCTCGAAGCGGAGCACGAGCACTGGCTGGGTGTTGGAGGCACGCACAAGGCCCCATCCGTCCCCGAATTGAACCCTGACCCCGTCTATTTCTATCACGGGGTGCCTCTCCCTGAAGTGATCGGCCACGCCCCGGACCACCTGGAACTTTTCCTCGTCCGGGCAGTCGACCCGAATCTCCGGGGTGGCACAGTACTTGGGAATTTCCGAAGCGACCTCGGACAGCTTCCTCAGCGTGCGGGAGAGGATACCCAGCAGGCGGGCTGCGGCGTATAGGGCGTCGTCGTAGCCGAAGTAGCCGTCGGAGAAGAACATATGTCCAGACATCTCCCCTGCCAAGGGGGCGCCCTCCTCCTTCATCTTGGTCTTGATCAGGGAATGACCCGTCTTCCACATAAGGGGCCTACCGCCGTGCGCCTCTATGTCCTCTACGAGCCCTTGGGAACACTTGACATCGAAGACGATGGTGCTTCCCGGAAGCCTCTCCAACACGTCCCTGGCGTAAAGGGCCAAGAGCCTGTCCCCCCAGATGATCTCCCCTTTATCGTCCAGAACTCCTATGCGGTCCCCGTCTCCGTCCCAGCCTATCCCGAGGTCAGCTCCGGTCTCCAGCACCTCTTTCCTCAGGTCCTTGAGGTACTCGGGGATGGTGGGGTCGGGGAGGTGGTTGGGGAAGCTTCCATCTATCTCGCAGTAGAGGGGGACGACTTCGGCCCCCAGTTTCCTCAAGAGCTTAGGGCCTATCTCGCTCGTCGTGCCGTTTCCAGCGTCCACTACGACCTTTAAGGGCCTTTCCAAGCGGATGCGGGATGCTATAGTGGAGAGGTAATCCTCTACCACATCCTCGTGCGCGAGGGTCCCGTCGCCCTCCTCGAAGTCTCCGGCCTCTATGCACCTGCGTAGCTCCTGGATGTCATCGCCATACACGGCCTGAACCTCGGGATGGCAAAGCTTAAGGCCATTGTACTCTATGGGATTGTGGCTTCCGGTGACCATAACCCCGCCATCTGCCTTTAGGTGTAGTATCGCGAAGTACAACACAGGGGTCGGCACCTGGCCCACGTCCACGACATCGCAACCGGCCCTCAACAGGCCTTTGACCAGGGCGTCTCTTATGCGGGGGGAGGAAAGTCGGATGTCTCTGCCGACTGCGAGCTTTCTCCCCTCCCAGCGGCGTACGTAAGTTCCGAAGGCCCTGCCGATCCCCTCTACCACATCGTCCGTGAGATCCTCTTCTGCTATGCCCCTTATGTCGTACTCCCTGAATATCTGAGGGTTCAACATGGCCACTCCTCCTGTTTTAAGTATCCAGCCGAATGTGGGGGTTCCCCATCCATATAGGCGCCTATTTAATATACCATAAAACATCCCTCCCGACAAGTCAGACTTGGCAGGTCTGAGTGGACCCTAATAAGGCAGGAAAAATCCCGCTTCATGTCCTTTTTATCCTGCCTCCTTCTGCGACGGGATGTTCCCTTTACTTGGCAAAGTTCAATCTTGACGGAGAAGCAGGAAGTTGTTATATTTGGGGTTGCATTTTGGAGGAGAAGGAATGTATCACGGGATTCTGCTTGAGATTAGTTTGATGTTGCAGTCTTGGAAGGCCTGCAGGGGGTTTTATAACCTGTGGGCCTTGCCTTTTTCGAAAGGGGGGATAAAGATGGGAAGGATAATGGCGTTAGCATGTGTGGTTG
>DTXA01000119.1 GCA_012962735.1 Candidatus Latescibacterota bacterium | reverse complement strand
GGCGTTGTTGACCAAGATGTGCACGGTCCCGAACCGATCCCTTGCCGCCTCCACCGCCTCAGCTACGCTCTCGCCGTCGGTCACGTCCATGAGGACCGACAGGGCTTCCCCCCCCTTGTCCTCGATCTCCCTTACCGAGGCTTCGGTGGGCGCGATATCCCCCAATACCACTCTGGCCCCTTCCTCGGCCAGCCTTAGAGAGATCACCCTCCCGAACCCACCTCCTGCCCCTGTCACGACTGCTACCTTTCCTTCAAGCCCACTCATATCCCCTCCAGGCGCTCTAAGTCCTCCCACACGTCCACGCCCGATACCTTAAATCCGGGCAGGGTCCTCCTGACAAGGCCCTGGAGCACATGTCCGGGTCCGAGCTCTAAGGCCCCTTCTACCTCCATTTCCTTCAGTGCGTAAAGTGTCCTGGTCCACTGCACCGGACCTATAAGCTGGGCCACCAGGCACTTCTTCAGCTCCTCCGGGTCCTGGGTGGGCCGGGCGGTTATGTTGGGGATCACGAGAACCCGGGCCTCTTCCCAGGACGCAGCCCTTATGGCGTGCTCGAGGGCGGCTCCCACCTCACCCATAAGCGGGGAGTGGAAAGCACCGCTCACCTTAAGGAATACAATCCTTCTGGCCCCCTCCCTCTTAGCTCGTTCTGCCAGCCTGTCCACCGCATCTGTCTCCCCGGACACCACTACCTGCCCAGGGGCGTTGAAGTTCGCCGCCACCACTTCCCCGTCCGTCTCCCCGCAGAGTCGCTCCACCTCCTCGTCCGCCAGGCCTATCACCGCCGCCATCTTGCCGGGCCTCCTCTCCCCCGCCTCCTGCATCAGCCTCCCCCTCAGGGCCACGAGCTCCAACCCATCCTTGAAGCTTAGGCAGCCTGCGGCCACCAAGGCCGTGTACTCCCCGAGGCTGTGTCCGGCCACTACCTCCGGGGATAGGCCCTGCTCCTCCAATATCCTCCATACGGCCACGCTGTGTACAAACACAGCGGGCTGAGTATGCTCAGTCCTGCGGAGGGCCTCCTCAGGCCCCCGGAAGGAGAGCTCCCTCACATCCCACCCTAAGACTTCGGCCGCCTCGTCGTACACCCTCCGGGCCACCCCTGAGCGCCCGTAGAGGTCGGCCCCCATCCCCACGTACTGGGAGCCCTGACCCGGAAAAAGGAAAGCCCAGCGCATCTTCTAATCTCCAAAGGGGTCCAACTGAGAGCTTTTTAGGGCCTATTCAGAACCTGAATAAAACCGAGGCCCAGGTTAATCCACCCCCAAAGGCCACCGCCACGACGAGGTCCCCGGGCCTGAGCGCACCTTTACGTTTTGCCTCGTCTATGGCTATGGGTATGCTCGCAGCAGATGTGTTCCCATACTCCTGTATGTTCACGTAGACCCGCTCCATAGGGATGCCAAGCCGTTTCGCCGTAGCCTGGATGATACGGATGTTGGCCTGGTGGGGGATGAGCAGGTCGACGTCCTCAGGTCTGTACCCGGCCCCCTCCACAACCGAGGCGGATGCCTCCCCCATAGCCTCCACCGCGACCTTGAAAACCTCCCTACCGTTCATCTTTATGAAATGCAGCCGCTTCTCCACGGTCTCGTGGGAGGTTGGATGTCTGGACCCTCCGGCGGGCATATAGAGGAGCCCACCCTTGGACCCGTCGCTGCGCAAAATTGCCTTTATGATCCCCCGCTCCCCGTCCGGGCTCTGCCTGACCACCGCAGCTCCCGCCCCATCCCCGAACAGCACGCAGGTGTTCCGGTCGGTCCAGTCCGTTATCTTGGACAGGGTTTCGGATGCCACGACTAACACCGTCTCGAACTGTCCGGCCCCCACGAACCTGTCCGCTACCGAAAGCCCGTACAGGAACCCCGAACATGCGGCGCTTATGTCCATAGCCCCGGCGTTCTTCGCCCCTATCATGTCCTGTATCACGCACGCTGTGGACGGGAAGAACATCTCCGGGGTCACCGTGGCCACGATGATGAACTCCACCTCTTCCGGGCTCACCCCGGCGTCCTCCAAGGCCCTCCGAGCAGCCTCCGCCCCCAAAGTGGCCGTGGTCTCCCCGTCGCCGGCGATGTGACGGCGCTCTATCCCGCTCCGGGATCGTATCCACTCGTCGCTGGTGTCCACTATCTTTTCCAAGTCCTCGTTCGTCAGGACCTTGCTTGGGACCGCCGATCCCGTGCCCGAGATGTAAGTCAGAGGCATCTATATCTCCAAGAAATGATCGTTCGCTTTAAAGTGGTTGAACTTAGGTATGTTCTCTTTTATGTGCTCATTTATCCTATTCAAACACATCCCCCTGGCCACCCCTATGGCATTCCGTATCGCCTTGGGGGAGGAGCTCCCGTGGCACTTCACAGTCACCCCGTTCACGCCCAGAAGTGGAGCCCCCCCGTATTCCTCGTAGTCCATCTCCTCCTTAAGTTCCCGGATGGCCGGCCTCACGAGGAGTGCCCCAAGGCGCCTCCAAGGCCTCTTGGAGACCTTCCCCTTCAGGGAAGCCGAGAAGAAGTCCATTATGCTCTCGGCGAACTTAAGCAGCACGTTCCCCACAAAGCCATCGCACACTATGACGTCGGCCATACCCCGCAATATATCCCTACCCTCCACGTTCCCGATGAAGCGCAGCCCCGAACGCTCCAGGAGCATATGAGCCTCGACGATGAGCTCGTGTCCCTTCGAGCTCTCCTCCCCGATGCTCAGGAGCCCCACCCTGGGCTCGGGAACGCCTAAGATGTGGTTCGCATAGAGGCTCCCCATCACCGCAAATTGCAACAACCACTTGGGCTTAGCTATGGGATTTGCCCCGACGTCCAAAAGCACACACACCCCTTCCTCTGTGGGGAACGGAGCCGCTATGGCCGGCCTGCTGACCCCCTCTATCCTCCCCAGCTCTAAAAGCGAGGATACCACGACGGCTCCCGTGTTCCCGGCGCTCACCACCGCTTCGACCTTCCCCTCCTTCTGTAGGCGGACGGCCACAGCGATGGAGGCTCCTCTCTTCCTCTGGAGGGCGATGGCCGGTGCCTCCTCCATTCCAATGACCTCCGGGGCGTGTATCACCTCCAGCCGGTCATCACAAGGAAAGCGCCCCAGCTCTCTCTGTAGGGCCCCTCGGTCCCCCACCAACACGACCTCCACATCCGGGAAGGCGGAAAGCGCCTCCCTGACCCCAGCTATAAGGTTGTGGGGCGCGTGGTCCCCCCCCATAGCATCGACAGCGATCCGCATAGGTTCCCAGCTTCCGCTTATGCCTCCTTAGGGGTGATGACCTGCCGACCTTTGTAGTACCCGCAATTGGGACAAACGCCGTGTGCCAGCTTCGGCTGGCCGCAGTGTGGACAGGTCGTCACAGTAGGGGCCTCCGCCTTCCAGTGAGCCCTGCGTTTGTCCCTCCGGGATCTAGAAAACTTCCTCTTGGGTAAAGCCAAGTTTCCCTCCTGCACATGCCTTAGAAAGTTTCCCGCTTCGGCTCGTTCGTGTATTCCGAGCAAGGGGTCCTCAAAAAGTATCTGCTGAGCGAAGCGAAGAACTTTTTGGGCTTATTCGGACAGGGCTATCTTGGACAGTGCCTCCCAGCGTGCGTCGATCCTCTTCATGTGACACCCACATTCTCCCTCGTTCAGGTCGGCCCCACAGGCCGGGCATAGGCCTTTGCAGTCCTCCGAACACAGGGGCTTCATAGGAACGGAGAGGAGTAGGAAGTCGTGGACCTCTTGGGTTATGTCCACGTACTCCGCATCCGGGGCCATCGTCTTCACATCCCCCTCCCCCCAGCCGGAGATAGCCCCCCCCCGCCGCACCACGATCTGGAACTTGGATTCCAGATGCTCGGTGTGCAACTTCAGGCATCTGGCGCACTCCAGAACTACCGAAGCCCGCATCACCGCCTCCACCCAGAAGGTCTCCCTCTGACGGACCACCCTGAGGGAGAGCATTATGGGGGATGCGAACTCCAGGCCGGAGTCGCCCAGATCGGCCTCTTCGGGGAGGCCCTCCATTTGGAGGAAGTGCACACCCTCCTCAAGTCCCTTCAGTTGCAGTTTCATAGAAAGCCTAAATATAACTCAAACATCGGGAAAAAGCAAGAGAGGAATTCCGGTCACACTTCGGAAAAGATAAGCTTCTCCGGTCCTCCTGTCAAGTCCAACTTGGAGGTTAGGGCCATGCCCGGGGTCTACGAAGTCGTCTGGCCCTCCGGAAGGCCTCCTCCACTTCCGGGAGGGTATCCCCCCAGGTAAGGGCCTCCACGGCGAAGAGGTCCCAGTCCCTCTGGGTTCCAGGTGAAGGCGAAGGTCTGAAGCAGGACGGTCGACAAAATCAGCAACCCCATCCGAGCCCGGTCTACCCGTCGTCCACCCACGGCCGAGCTCGTTGAGCACATCGGCGATGTGCCGGAGGTCCCAGAGGTCCGGACATAGGCTTTTAAGAGGTCCTCCGGGAGGAGAGGCGACAAGAGGACGGCCCCTGCGAAGGACCCCCACAATACATAGCCCGATCTTCCCCAAAAGCGAAGAACTCTTGGGGATTTATTTAAAGCGAGGCTTTCTCGCGGGCTCTAAAAGGCCAACACAGAGACATAACGATATATGCCGAACATTCCTTCTTTACAGGATCGCGGACGATGTGGCCAGGTTCCTGTAGTTCACGCTCACCCAGGGTAGGGGCTCCGCCGGCTCTTCCAGCTCCTCTATGGACTTTCGCCTCCCCGCCACGTATTCCCCTATCCTGGACCTCACCTCCTCCAGCCTCATCATCAGCCCGCCGTACCTGACGGTGAGCACCTCAAATCCGAAAGCCTTGTTCTGGGAGAACCACACCCTCCTGTGCGACGCCCAGAGCTTCCTGACCTCCTCCTGAAGGGCCGGGATGTCCTCCTCCGCCATAGACCCCAGGGCAGCGCGGTCCCCCCTACGATAGGCCGCCACGAGCCTCTCCCTCAGGAGCACCTTGTCCGCTATCACCTGGGCCGCCAGAGCGATGTGATCTACATCGCCTGCGTTCTGGCCCTTCCGGGGACCAGAGAGCTCCTGGGATAACGTCCGGTAGTATGCGGCGACCTGTCCCAGGGATACGCCACCGCGCGCCTCCAGATGCCTGACGAACACGCCCAAAAGGGGGTCGTCCCAGAGGAGGGCCTTAGCTGAGCCCACCTCCCCCTCCACGCCCGCTGGATATTCCACGTCGGAGGCCCTCATGTGGACCCAGTAATCCCCATCGCATAAAGCCGAGAACATGGGGGCCAAAACCTTAGCGGCACCCCCTCCGCCGTACGCCAGATCTGCGGCCCACAGCAGTCCCGCAAGTGCCGAATCTCTGTCGCACTCGGCGCCGTCGTCCCCCCAAAGCGTGAAGAAAAGCTCCTCCACTCCCTCCTTCCTGCAGGCGGAGAGGCAGGAGGTCACTGTGACCGAGGTTATCTTATGGTCGTACCATAGCTTGTGCCATGTCCATATGCCTGAGGCCATCACAGGTGTCCCCCTGAGCTGGCGGTGCCTCCTGATCCACTCCCGGTAGAATCCCTCGTCCCTGTGGTAGTAGTCCCAATACACGAGCTGCACTCCCTCGGGGATCTCGGCTACCACTTCAGGAGGGATGATGCACTCAGGGTCGTAGTAATTGCCCGTGCTGGAGCCCATTCGGAAGTACATATCGCTCCATATCATAGGTTGAAGGCCAAGCTTCTGGCAGATCTTCATAACCCTTTTCAGGTGCTCGTTGAATATATCGAAGTTCCTCCTATACCCGAACTTGTCCAAGTACCTTCCCCGCCCGATGTCGTGCGCCTCGTCCATCCCTATGTGGATGCGCTGGGTGCGGAAGGGCTCGGATGCTGCCCTTATCATGCGCTCTAAAAGCCCGTAGGTCTTCTCCTCCCCGGCTAAGAGCACGCTCGCCGTGTCCTTGACATCCTGGTAGGCCGGCCATCGGAGGATCTGCCCTAAATGGCCCAAGGTCTGTATGCAGGGGATCACTTCAATGCCGAGCTTATGTGCGTATTCATCTATCTCCCTGAGCTCCCCCTGGGAGTACCGTCCCCTCAGGTACCCGAAGAAGGACTCCTCCGGGACCTCGTAGGTGTCCTCCATGTAGAGCATTATCATATCGTATCCCATAAGGGCCAGCCTCCGCATCCACAGCTTCAGATGCTCCACTAAAGGGACGGCATTTCTGGAGCAATCTATCATTATCCCCAACGTCCTGAACGGCACATCCTCCCGGAAGGCCTCGAACACCTCCTGTGTTAGCAGTCTCCCCACGGCCCGGAAGGCTCTGGCCGGCCGGTCGTACAGCACAAGGACTCCATCGTCCTCAGGCCACACCTCTAAGGCGCCGGCCTGTTCCCAACGCTCAAACCGGACCTTCCTCGCCCCCTCCCAGGGCCCTTCCCAGATCGGATACTCCTGGCCCAGGGCCCCCAGACCATCGGCGAGCTCCTCCGGAACTTCCCCAGTTTCCCAGTATAGGCGCATGCTCACCTCCTAATCTAAAGCTCAAGGTTACGCCCAGTCCAAATAGGCCATCTCGGGACTTGAACAGATATATCCCACAGGCTTCCCCACCTCCTGACCGTCGAAGAAAAATCCCCTTCACATTTAGTTCTTGGATTTTTCGTGTTTTTGTTTTATCTTCGAAAGCAGAACCTTTCAACAACCGATCCCTGCGAAAGGACGAAGATGAAGACCGCCTCGGTCCTGGCTTTGGCTATCTGTCTTAACGCTCTGGCCAACATCATGATAAAGGTAGGAATGCTCAGGACAAGGGGGATGCGCCTGGAGTTGGGAAGCCTCCTCAGGGACTTCGCCCTCAACCCGGCCGTGGCGTTGGGCGCCTTCAGCTTCGCCCTAGCCCTGGTATGCTACGGATATGTGCTCTCCCGCATGAACCTCAGCGTGGCGTATCCCATAATGACGAGCATGGGGTACGCCATCGTGGTCCTGGCCTCGGTGGTCCTCTTAGGGGAGCACCTCAGCCCGGTGCAGGTAATAGGTCTGATAGCTATCGTCGCAGGGGTGTGGCTGGTGGCGTCTGGGTAGACCCCTCCAACATCCCCACCAAAAGTTCTGCAGTCCTGAGGGAGGCTCCGGGGCTCCCCAACTTCTCCCGCACGACCTGCAGCTCCTCCCGCATCTCCTCGCGCCTTTTTCGGTCCCCCAAGATCGCCAGGGCCTCCCGGGCGATGTGCTCAGGAGATGCGGCCCTTTGGATAAGCTCCGGGACCACGGGGCGCCCGGCTATGAGGTTAGGGAGGGCGATATGGGGCACCCGTACCACCCTTCGGGCCACAGAGTAGGATGGCCAGGAGGTTCGGTAGGCCACCACCATGGGGATTCCCAGGATGGCGGCCTCCAAGGTCGCGGTCCCGGAGGCCACCAAGAGTACGTCCGAGGCGGCCATCACCTTGTACGTCCTACCCTGCACCACGGAGAGCCCTTCCGTGCGGGCCCTCCGGAAGAGCCCGTCCGGTACACCTCGGGCGGCAGCTACCACACCCCGGACCTGTGGGAACTCCGAGCGGACGTGGGACATGGCCTCTAAGAACCTCGGGAGCAGACGGCGCACCTCCTCCGGCCGGCTTCCTGGGAGGAGCCCGACTACGGGACCTTCCTCAAATCCGAATTCCTTCCCGAGCTCGGCCAGGTCCCTACAGGAGTCCATCACCTCCAGAAGGGGATGGCCCACGAAAGTTGCCTCCACCCCGAACCTCCGGAACAGGGATTCCTCGAAGGGGAGCACGACGGCCATCCGAGTTACCCTCTCGGCTATCTGGCCCATCCTCGAAGCCCCCCATGCCCATACCTGTGGGGCAATATAATAAAAGACGGGGATGTCATTCTTCTTGGCCATCCCCGCCACCTGGAGGTTGAAGCCTGGGTAATCCACTAAGACTACGCCTTCCACCTCCTTTAAGGTCTCCCGAGCCTTCCTGAGAGCCCGAAGCACGGCCGGGAGCCGCCCCACCACCTCCCATAACCCCACAACGGCCAGGTCCTCCAAGCGGGCGAACAGGCGAACCCCCTCCCGCGCCAGATGGTCCCCGCCTATCCCCGTGAAAGTCCAGCCCGGTCGGAGGGAGCGGACCTTCCGCACCAGAAGGGAGGCAAACAGATCCCCGGAACTTTCCCCTGCTGAGATCAGCAATTCGGGCATGGGAAGTCCTACTTGATGACCCCCCGCTCGCTGCGCTCTATGAAGCCCAAGAGGACCTCTACCTCCGGGAGGGGGGGGAGCTCCTCCCGGGCCCTTTGGAGGGCCTGGGAGGTGTTGAGCCCGCTGCGGAAGAGGATGCGGAAGGCTCTATGGAGGACGTCTATGGTCTCTTTTGGGAAACCTCTGCGCCTAAGCCCCACGATGTTAAGCTGGATCGGCCTTAAGGGCTCTCCAGCCGCGAGTACGAATGGGGGGACGTCTTTTGGAACCCGGTATCCTCCGCCGACCATACAATGCTGGCCTATGCGTACGAACTGGTGCACCGGGACCATACCACCCAAAAAGGCGCACCTCTCTACTGTCACGTGTCCAGCCAGTTGCACCATATTGGTGAGGACCACATGGTCCTCTAAGATACAGTCGTGGGCGATGTGGGCGTACGCCATGATGAAACAGTCCGACCCGACCACGGTCTCCCTCCTTGCGTGGCTCCCCCTGTGGAGGGTGGCGTACTCCCGTATGATCGTGCGGTCACCGATCTTGAGAAATGTATCCCCCCCGGAAAACTTTAGATCCTGAGGGGGCATCCCCAAGACGGCCCCATGGAATATCCGGCAATCCCGGCCTATGACCGTTCCCTTCGCCACGTATACATGGCTCCCAAGCCAGGTCCCCGGCCCTACAGAGGTCCCCTCCTCCACGATGGCGTACGGCCCCACCGATACATCCTCGGCCAGCTCGGCCTTGGGGTGCACGAGGGCAGTGGGGTGGATGTCCATATATTTCTCCATGTCGTTCGGTTTGAAAAGGCGATCTACTTCAACCGAATGACTTGGGGCATGTATAGCTCACCCCTCTTTGTCCACGATCATGGCCATAAGGTCCGCCTCTGCGACCAGGTCCCCGTCCACATAGGCCCTCCCGTGCATCTTACAGGATCTGCGCCTTCTGTGCACCATTTCGAGCTCGAAGCGGATCTGGTCCCCGGGGACCACGGGCTTGCGGAAACGGGCATTATCTATTCCCATGAAGTACACCAACTTTCCCTCCTCCCCACCGTTCAAAAGCAGTACCCCTCCCACCTGGGCCATCGCCTCTACTATCAGCACCCCCGGCATCACGGGCTGGCCCGGAAAGTGTCCGGAGAAGAAGGGCTCGTTTATGGTCACATTCTTGATGCCCACTACCTTCTCGCCCGGGACGAGGTCCAAGATCCTGTCCACCAAAAGGAAGGGGTACCGGTGGGGCATGATCTTCTGGATAGCCCGCACATCCAACACAAATCCCTTCCCTTCCTTGGGCTGGTACTTGCTTATGATCTTGCGCTTCCGGTATACCTGACGTATGCGTCGAACTAGCTCTATATTGGCCCTGTGGCCGGAGCTGGCCGCCATAACGTGGCCTCGCAGTGGAGAGCCCAAAAGGGCCAGGTCCCCCAAGAGATCGACCACCTTGTGTCGGCAGAACTCATTTGGGAAGCGCAATGGTATGTCGTTGAGGATGTTGGTTTCGCCGATGAAGACTGGGTCCTTTATGTCGAAGAGCTCCCGGAGGTACTCCAGTTCCCCGGAGCTTATGTCCTGGTCCACGATGACCAAGGCGTTGTCCAGGCCACCCCCCTTGATCAGGCCCTGCTCCCTTAAGGGACGTATTTCGCTCAAGAAGGCGAAGGTACGGGCCGGGGCGAATTCCTTCACGAACTCGTCTAAGGAGAACATAACGGTGTACTGCGTCCCCACGGCAGGATTCCGAGGGTCGCTCATGAAGGTGACCTTAAGGTCGTCCGATGGGAGGACGACCAGCTCAACCCCCCGGCTCTTCTCGGTGTCGTAGGAAATGACGTCTTCTATATCTATATAGTCCTTGGGCGAGTCCTGCTCCACGATCCCGGCCTTCAGGAGGGCCTCCACGAAGGGCAGGGCGCTCCCGTCGCCCACCGGTGGCTCTTCCCCTTCCATCTCCACCTCCGCGTTGTCCACCTCCAGCCCCACTAAGGCGGCCAAAAGGTGCTCCACCGTGCGGACCTGGACGCCCTCCACGCCCAAGGTGGTCCCCCTGGAGATGTCCACGACGTAGTCTATGTCCGCCGGAACCTTAGGGTTGCCGGGCAGGTCGGAGCGTACGAAAGTGATGCCCGAGTTTATCGGGGCCGGCCGGAAAGTGACCCGGGTGTGTTCGCCCGTATGCAGGCCGATCCCCTCCACCGAAGTTGGTCTACCGACGGTCCTCTGCTTCTTCAACATCTTCCGCTCCCTTCCTGAGGAGGGCTTCCAAGCGGGACTCCAGGACGGCTATTCGATCACCCTGCTCCCGCACAAGCCGTAAAAGTTCCGGGAGCCTCGATAACGCGGCCTCCAGCCGGAGCTGTTCCTGGTGGGGTCAAGCGGGGTACCCGGAGACCTGGGCCTCCGAAGGTATGGATTTGGTCACTCCCGCCTGTGCGGCCACCCGGGCCCGGTCCCCCACCTTTATGTGGTCCCGGAACCCGGCCTGACCTCCGACCTGCACGTAGGCTCCGATCCTCGTGCTCCCGGATATCCCAGCCTGTCCTGCTATAACCGTATGGGGCCCTATAACCACGTTGTGCGCTACTTGCACTAGATTGTCTATCTTCGTACCCTTTCCTATGACCGTACATCCCAGGGTGGCTCGGTCCACGGCCACCTGCGCCCCGATCTCCACCTCGTCCTCGATCACCACCTTACCGACCTGGGGCACCTTGTGGTATTGTGTTCCGTCGAAGGCGAACCCGAACCCGTCCGGCCCTATTACCGTCCCGCTGTGTATGATCACCCCCCTGCCCACCTCCACGTCCGGGTAGAGCACCACATGTGGGTATATCCGGGACTTTGGGCCGATCTTGCACCGGGGTCCTATGTAACACCCCGCACCGATGTATACCCTATCGCCTATCTCGCACCTCTCCTCCACCACCGCATAAGGTCCGATGGATACCTGAGCCCCGAGAACCACGCCGTCCCCGATCACGGCAGTTCGGTGGACCCCCCGGGGGAGTTCGGTGTAGGGCCCGTAAAAGAGGACCATAGCCCTCTGGAAAGCGAGATAAGGGTCTGGGGAGAGGATGCGAGGGCCGGGGAACTCGTCCCGGAGGTCGGGGGGCAGGATTAGGGCGGTCGCCCGTGTGGTCCGGATGAGGCAGCGATATCTTCGGTCCGCAAAGCTCAGCTCCCCATCCCCGGCCTCTTCTAAGGGAGCTATCCCGGAGATGAGGGGCGAACTGTCCCCCACCAACTTTCCCCCCACGTACTCCGCTATCTTCCTCAGGCTGAAGGCCTTCTCCATTCGCCCCCCTACCTCTCTTTGTTCAAATATTCTAAGACCTTATCCGTCAAATCGTACTCCGGGCGGGCGAATACCACAGCGGGGACGGATACATCGAAGATGAAGTCCAGACCTTCCTCCTGGGCGATCTGGGCGAGGATCGCGTTTATCTTGTCGTAGAGGGGCTTGGAGAGTTCCCGGATCTTCTGGGCCCGCTTGCCCTCCGGCGCTAGGATTTCGTTTAAGAACTGTTGGTATTCCTCTTCCTTACGGCTGATCTCCTGCTCCATCTCCAGCCGCCTTTCGTCGCTGAGCAGGAGCTTCTGGCTCTCGTAGGTGTCCTTGAGCCTCTGAATTTCCTCCATCTTGGCCTTTGCCTCCTGTTCCCACTGTTGCTCCATCTTGCGTATCTGTTCTTGTATAGAGGCGAACTCCTTGTACTCCAAAAGTATGCGGTCGGAGTTGATGTAACCGATCTGGAGCACCTTCCCCCATACCGACGTGGCCAAGAAGCCCAGTGCGACCCCTCCGATCCACATAGCCGCTCTCATCATCGCTCCCTCCTTTTTCGCTCAGAAGAACCGCCTGCCGAGCTGAAAGTGTGTATTCCACCCCCCTTTGGCCTGCCGTAGGTTCCCCTGATCATCTCGGATGTCGTCCAGCCTGTATCCGAAGTCGAACCCTATGGTCCCCATAGGGGGCATTACAAGCCTGACTCCGAACCCGAGGGAGCGCTTGAGCTGCAGGGGGCGGGTATCCTTCCAGCTCCTCCAGGCGTTGCCGGCATCTGCGAAGACCAAACCGTACACCTGCTCCCTCGCTATGGGAAACTGATATTCGAGGTTGAACACCAACATAGTGCTCCCCCCCACACGTTTCCCACCATCGTATGGCCCGACGCTGCGGTCATCGTATCCTCGCACCATCCCATCCCAGCTAACGCCTCCCGGCATAAACCTCTCGCCGAATGGAACATATCCTCTCCTCCCCAAGACGTCCACGAACCCCATCCTGGCCCTAAGGACGAGTACTAACCTCCATAATGTGCTGAAGAACGCCTCCCCGTCCACCTGGTACTTCTGGTACGCCTCATCCCCTCTAAACGGTCCACCTGCCCACTCCCCGGAGCACGAAAGCACCGAGCCCTTGGTCGGAAACTCGGGGAGGTCCCGGCTGTCCCGGAGGAACGTGAGCCCTACAACACTGGCCCGCTCCGGCCATTCCCTTTCACGTAGGCCGTAGGGGTCCGAGTAGACCGAGTCAGGGGCGATGTACGAGTAGTCCACCTCCTCCAGCCGGTACCTGCCGTAGAGACGGGAGTACTCGTCCAGCCACCTCAGCCGCTTCCCCACCCGTATGGAGAAGCCCTTTCGCAGTTCGTGGAAGTCGCTGTATGACTTGTCGTGTATTCGGTATATGTCGAAGCTGATGCTGGTTGGGGTGTCCAAAAGCCACGGCTCTGTAAATCCGAGCCGGAATACGTTCCTGCGCCTGCCGAAGTCCCAGGTGAAGTCCAGCTGTTGGCCGTTTCCGAAGAGATTGGGAACCATAAGACCTATAGTGCCTATGAGCTTATATTGTTCGCTGTACCCCATACCCATGGAGTACGTCCCGGTGGGTTGTTCCTCCACCCGTATGAGGAGGTCCACATCTCCGTTCTCCAAAAACTTGGGCTCAGGGGTTATGCTCCTGAAGTATCTGAGCATATATAGGTTCCTCAGGCTCTTCTCTAAATCTGACCTTCGGAACACCTGTCCGGGCACCAACGTCAGCTCCCGGATGATCACCTTGTCCTTGGTCTTCCGGTTCCCCGCTATCATGACCCTGTGTATCTTGGAGGGGTGGCCCTCCCGTATTGCGAGGTGGACGTCCACAGTGTCCCCCCGCACGCGTTCCCTCCTGTCCACTAAGGCGGATATGTATCCCCTCTCCTGATAGGCCGAGAGGAGGCCTTGGTACATACGCTCATACCGCTCCTCATTGTATAGATCCCCCTCCTGTACGTCCAACAGGGTCTCGATCTGTTCGTCCGAGAGAGCTCGGTTGCCCTTCCAGGTGACCTTTCCGAAGTGGAACTGAGGGCCTTCCTTTATATAGATGTCTATGAAGAGGTTGCGCCTAGAGCTGTCGTAGTACAAGCTGTCCCGCACTACCTCGGCATCCCTGTACCCGTGCTTCCGATAGAACTGGACCACCTTCTCCAGATCTTCTTGGTACACGTCCTCCTTGAACTCCCCCTTACGCCACCACCGACTTTCTCTGGTTTTCATCTGTTTTTTGAGCTTTCCCTCATCGAAAGCCGTGTTCCCGATGAAGCGGATCCGCTTCACCTGAACTTTCTCCCCCTCTTCGACGAAGTAGGTCAGGCGGACCCGGCCCTTGTCGACGGGGGTCATCAGGGCTTTTACCTCTGCCGAGAGGTATCCCTTCTCCTCGTAGAGCTTCCGTACACGGACTTTTCCGTCGTGTACGGCCTTGGGGCTTACAACCTGGCCCTCGCCGAAGCGAAGGACCTTTTTAAGTTCCTCCTCCTTGAGCGCCCGGTTGCCATCGAAGGAGAGCTTGGCTAACAGGGGGTTTTCCTCCACCTCTATGATCATCCTCACGCCTCTGGAATCCTCCTCGGTCCAAAGGCGTACATCCCGAAATAGGCCAAGGGCGTACAACCTACGGATGGCGCTCTGGACGCGATCTAAGGTGATCTCCTCCCCCGGGGAGAGGCCGGAGGCCTCTAAGATCAAGGCAGTGTCGGCCCTGACCGCCCCGCGCACTTTCAATTCTGCGATGGTCAAATCGGAACCCCATCCGACTGCCAGGCCGAGCGAGAGCAGGATGCTTATCACTATTATCCTCCTTTCACCACCACATCCGGTGTTGGAGCCCTATGCGGCGGTCTCGCTCTCCGAGGAGGGGATTGTAGGAGAACTCGAGCTTCATCCAGGTGTCTGTCCAGAGCCGGTACTCCAGCCCGAAAAGGTGCTGGACGCTCCACGGTCCCTGAGCGTAGGGAGATCTCGGGGGTTCCAATTCCCCCCGGTAGAACAGCAGTCCCCGGGTCCCTATGTGTTCCCCTAAGGTCCATCGGGTGCCGTAGAACAGGGAAGCCAAGGTGGGCCCTGAGGGAGCGAGGAAGTTCTTGATGAGGCAGGGGCGGATCTGTAGGACGTCCAGGCCGATCGTCCTGCGCAGGCGGTACTCCAAAGGGGAGAGCAGGGAGCGGAAAAGCCGGCCCTCTATGCGGAGTCCTAAGGCCTCCATGACCTTCCTTGGGTACTCCGGCAGGGGATATCCGAGAAGTCGGAGCACTTCTTCCCGGGATATGTCCTGAGAGGCCGGGAGCTCTATTTCCAAGAAACATTGATTCAAGGGAGCGTGCTCCAGCCGGGCACCGGTTTTGAGGTCCCAGGCGTACAATCGAAGGTATATCGGAAACTCCCTTCCGGTATCATCCTCGATCGCCGTCCTGGCCCTTCCGTAAACTATCGGCACCATCCCATATCGGGTGTTGAACTCCATGCCAGCCTCCTCCACCTGGAACTCCCTATCTAAGTAAGTCACTATACCCGAAAGTGCCCTGAGTCTTCCCTCCACCCAGAAGTCCCCTTTGGTCGGGGACCCGTGCAGGGTCAGCCGGTCTCCCTCCTCTATCCTGAGCCGCACACCCGCGCCGAAGAGGGCATCCCTGAAGTACCATATCTCCTCTCCGGCTACGAAGGTGACCTCCCAATCCACACGACCCCAGAGGGAAGAGGACCCCTCCCCTCCTGTTAGAGGATAGGTGATCTCGGCGTTGCGCAGGAGCACGGTCCCCACCAGTCTGGGGGAGGACAAGGGTCCCTCTATCAGGAAGGGCTCCTGGGACGTCTTCCCGAAGAGCACGAAGACACCCACCTCGCCTGGCGACATAAGGCCGGGAAAGTGGGCCTCTACGCCGGAAGGGCCGGTGCGGACCTCCAATACCCCAAAGTCCATACCCCCTAATAAGTCCAACCGGAAGGCCCTCCCCTTCTCGGCCCTCCGGTTGGAGACCTCCACGGCCCCGCCATCGACTTCGGCCCGAAGCTCCTGGAGGGCTAAAAATCTGTCGGGTTCCATACGAACGTCCACAACGAGGTTCCGGACCTCCGTGGACTCTAAGGAAAAGGTCCCATCCTGGATGTACAGCCGAAAGTCGCTCAGCTTCGGGGTCCTATAGGGCCCTCGGAGGGCCAGTTCTAAATTCCCGGACCCAGACGCCCATCCCACCCCGTCCAAGAGGGACAGGAAGGAGAGCAGGTCCCCCTCTAAGCGGGCCCTTATGTCCAAGGTTCCATCCCTGAGCTCCCCCTCGGCATCCCCCCTGACTCTTCCCCCGGAGAGCTTCAGGCACACCGATGTCCTACCGTCGCCCTCCCCCCGAACATCCCCCTCAACGTAGTCCAGGCCGATACCCCCGAGCTTTATCCCCACGCCCTTTATACGTGCCCTGTACACTTTCCCCGAGAAGGTGATCTGATAGGAGAGCATACCCTCCGGCCTGATAGAGCTAAAGGGAAGGAGCCGGACCAGGCGGGAGAGCTCTACATCCTGCCCGAACGCCAGGAATTCCTCGCCGTCGTACGAGACCTCGGCCAAAAGCCCATGCCGGTCCTGGAGGACGCCCTCCAGCCAGGGGCCCCCTTCCTCCCAACCGAACCTAAGCCTGCCGTTCACCCCCTCCCTCCCCCCAAATCCCACCTGGGAGAGGGTTAGGGCACCCCGACACGAACTTCCGGAGGCCCTCAACTCCCCGGATAAGGCACCCCTTTCGAGGCCCAACCACCTCAGGGAAAGCCTGCCTAAGGACGCTATAACCTCCCCCCCCTCACCTTTCCCCGACAGCCTTCCCCCAGCTAACTCTATGTCCCACCGGGCACCCTCGGGTCTTATGTACATCGTCCCCCGATAGGGTAAAGACCTATCCCCTATGTATACCGACCCCCTCCCGAGCCACACAGCCAAGGATTCTCCGTCCGGAAGTACCTCGAATGGTCCCGCTATCTCCCCGAAGGGCCCCTTTACGTGCAGTCGTCCCTTGAAGGGTCCCTGGAAGCCGGTACGGGATATCGTAAGTTCGCCCGTCAGAGGAAAACGTTTTCCACCTAAGCTCCAATTCCCCTTAGCCCTCAAGGAAGCACACAGTCCACGCTCAGTGATCTGCCCCACCGCCGCGACCCCCGGGCCGGAGATGTGCAGGTCTGCGTATCCCCTACCCCCCCGCACCACGCCCCAGATCGGAGGGAGTGGCCTTTTCCCCCAGACGAGCTCCGCCCGATCCAAGGTGAACTTCCACTTAGGGGAACCCAGGGGCCCCTCCCATTCCAAGGTGCCCCATACCCTCCCCTCAGGGGGCCTCCCCTTCAGGAGGGCCAGCCTCCAGAGCGTCTTCCCGTCCACCCCTTCTATCCTCCCGTAGAACCGGGCCGGACCACGAGCGGGGAACTCGCCCCATCCCGACGCCTCCCCGCCTCCTATGTAACCCGAAACCCGTCTTAAAATTAAAGTCCCGGCTTTGTGTTCGAACGAGAAGGAGAGCTGCCGCACCCGGGTTCCCCTCCAGAGGGCGAGGACAGCCTCTCCTTCCCCCTTAACCGTTATACTTTCCCATCCCCCTTCCAGCCTTACCCTTCCCTTGCCTCTGCCCTCCAACGCCCCTTCGGTCATCTGTCCTAAATCGAGTCTCGGAAGAGAAAATGCCAGCTCCGGGCCTTCCCTGGTAATGCGGCCCTTCCCTTCGAAGGGCTGCCCTTCGAAGACCCCCCGGACCTCCCGCACCCAGAGGCCCTCCCCGTCCCACTCCCCCTCCAGCTGTATCCGGGAAAAGTGGCCCAGGTCGGGAACCTGCAGATCCTCGCCTTCCGTCCAGAAATGAGCCTTAAAGGGAAGATGGTCCCGTAGGGATACCTCCGCGCGGAACGAAAGGACTCCAGAGGAGACGTAGGAGCGCAACTCCTCCGGGAGGGCTCCCGCATCAACTCCCTCCGCTCGAACTGTGACCCGGCCCATCCCGGAGTCACGGGCTATGCCCCCTCGGAAAACGAACGCACCTCCCCCTAAAACCCCCTCCCCTTCTATTCGGATGGTATCCCCTTCGGCATATACCCGGCCGGAGAGGTCATCGGCCCATGGCGGGGCCTTTCCTCGGTGAAACGTCAGAGGAGCGGGAAGATATGAATCGATGGAACCGGGGGAAAGTCCCCCTTGAAGCCGAAATAAAGGACGATGGAGGGATATACCGGTGATCTTCCAGGGAAAGAAGCGGTACCTCAGTTTGAGAGAGGGGATATAAAGAAATTCCGGGCCAGAGACTCGCACATCTTTGAGTATCCAAGTCCCCCGCCCCAGACGTAGGGAACCTATGGAGACCTGCTTCCCCAACCGTAGGTGAACCTGTTCCTGGAGGTAGCGGAGGGCCCACCCTCGCAACACCCAGATACCTCCCCAGCAGACCATAATAGCCGCAACCCCCAGGGCCACCCTCCAAGCTCGCCTTATGCGCATATGCCCTCCACCCCCTCAGGAGGTCGTATGGGATACGAAGGGGCTTTTCCCTTGAACCCGGACAAAGCTAAGGCCGTTCCCACGGCGGATCACCCGGACCAGGTCCCCAGGGCCGAACTTCCCCTCTAAGATATCCTCCGCAAGGGGGTCGGAGATGTGCTTCTGGATGGTGCGCTTGAGGGGCCGGGCCCCAAATGTCGGGTCGTAGCCTTTTTCGGCTAAGAGGGCCTTGGCGCCGCTGCTCACATCTAAGCGCATCCCCTGGGTCTCTATACGATCCTTGACTTCCCTGAGGAGTATGTCCACGATCCGCAGCACCGCTTCCTTAGAGAGCGGCCGGAATACTATGATCTCGTCCACCCGGTTGATGAACTCCGGGCTGAAGGTGCGTTTTACCTCCTCCAATATCCTCTCCTTCATCCCCTCGTAATCCTCCTCCTCGGTCCGCACGAACCCTAGTCCCTTGCCCTTCTGAGCGTGGCGGGTCCCGATGTTGGAGGTCATGATCAGGATGGTGTTCTTAAAGTCCACCCTCCTGCCGAAGCTATCTGTGATATGGCCCTCGTCTAAGACCTGAAGGAGCAGGTGGAAGAAGTCTGGGTGGGCCTTCTCTATCTCGTCGAAGAGCACCACTGAATAAGGCTTGCGGCGAACCTTCTCGGTGAGTTGGCCCCCCTCCTCGTAACCCACGTATCCCGGAGGCGCTCCGATCAGGCGGGAGGTGGAGAACCGTTCCATGTACTCCGACATATC
>DTXA01000118.1 GCA_012962735.1 Candidatus Latescibacterota bacterium | reverse complement strand
CCCAGTGCTCTAAGAGTTATACGGCAAATCCGCCCTCTGTTCGTACTTGTTGAAGAAGAAGACCGCCAAGATGATCGCTCCCCATCACGTACGTATCACCCCTATGCCCTTGCCAGCTCTTCGAGGACGACTTGGAGGTTGTCCTCGTAAATGCGCACTTGATCTCTGTACTTCTCCCTGAGCCTTCGAATGAACTCCTCGAACATCCGGGACTCCCGTTCGTGCCGGAGGTTGGCCCGGACCCGGCGTTTGGCGGTTTCGTAAGGTTCCGGACGCCGGGGCAGGACTCCGGTGACCTTGAAGATAGCGTACCCCGTGTCGGAGGAGACGTAACCCTTCTCCACCTTGATCGGGCCCATCAACTTTCCTATGGGAGCGTTCATCACGATGTCGTAGTACTTTCCGTATACGGCCCTCTCGAAGGGATGCATATGGAACTTCCCTTTTAATTTCTTCTTCCCCTTACGAATGGTATACCGAGCGGCTAATTCTTCCATATCCTCGCCAGCCTGGATACGGCGGAGAAGCTCCTTGGCCTGTTCCTCTGTAGGCACGAGGATCTCTATGAAGTCCCTCTCCTCCGGAAGGGAGTAAATGTCCATCTTGTGCTTCTCGTACTCTTCTCGGACTTCCTGATCCGAAATCTGGACCTTATCCTCTACCTCCCTCTTTCGAAGCAATCTGATGAGCAGCTCCTCCCGCTTCTCCTCGATCCAGGCGGCCACTTCGGAGATGCGGTCGATCTTATACCGGTATGCCGCAGCTGACAACAGGCGCTCCGGCAGAAGCAAGTTCACATATCCCAATAGCTTCTCCCGATCATGTGGGCGCCCCCTGAGCCTGCGGAAGTTCTTCAGGTAATCCCCTAAGGTGATCTGTCCACCGTCGAAGGTGTACAGGGGGAGTTGCAGTTCTTCCTCCGAGAGGACAGGAGGTTGTTCTCCCGATTCCCGCTCCTTGGCCAAGAGTAGCTCAAGGTTGTCCTCGTGAAGCCTGAGGCGTAGCTCCTTCCGGAGCCTCTCCAAGAAGGCCTCCTGCTCTATGTA
This sequence comes from Candidatus Latescibacterota bacterium, assembly GCA_012962735.1. Taxonomy (GTDB): domain Bacteria; phylum Latescibacterota; class 4484-107; order B68-G9; family B68-G9; genus B68-G9. The sequence goes on along the minus strand of DTXA01000118.1, from coordinate 3,455 downwards.
TAACCTATTTCGCCAGAGGGCCCTATGTAACCTCGGCCTCCAGTCCTCAAAAGGGATGGTCTTTTGGTCTATAACTTGGACAATTTCGTAGTACTTGCCCGCCTTGATCGGCTCAGAGACCTCCCCGGGCTTTAGGTTCCATACCACATCGCCGATGGCGTATATGGCCTCGTCCCGGCGGAAGTACCGTCCCAGGTCCCCTCCTTTGTCCACGGTGGTAGTGTCCAGGGAGTACTTCCGGACCAGTTCCTCGAAGGACCGTCCTTTTTTCAGCTCCTCCAGGACCTTTCTGGCCTGATCTTCATCGGCCACCTGAATGTGCCGCACCCTTATGGCCCTGCCCAGGTCGTGTTCTTCGTAGTACTGCCTCATTTCCTCTTCGCTTACGGTGATCTTAGGCCAGACTTCACTCTTGATCAGTTCATAACGAAGCTTGCGACCTACCTCTTTATTAAAACGTTCCACAAATATATAATCTTTCTCCAATCCCCGGGCCTTTGCCTCTAAGAACATAAGGTGTTTGTCTATCAAGGTCTGAAGGTAATCCTTCTGGCCCTCTACGCCGGGCTTTTCGGTGCGGAGGGACTCTGGGAGCTTCCGTTGGAAGGCGATGAGTTCCCCTACCGTAATTTTCCGAGGCCCCACGTCCGCCACCACGAGGTCTGAGGGTTGCTTCCCACATCCGGCCCCCATCGCCAAGACTATCGCAAGTCCCAAAGCTCTCCGCATCGTTTCCCTCCTTTTTATGCCCCAAGCTCCCCAACCGGGCGTGGCTTAGACCGAAAGGGGTTGATATGCTCTATTGCTGCTGTTTTATGGTATCAGGTTGCGCTTCCTCTACCTCTGTGGTGTCCCTTTCAACTTCCACGAGCTCGAGTTTGACCCCGTGGTAAGGACAGTATCGGTAGTCCTTCTGTTCGAAGATATGTCCGCAGATAGGGCAGCGCTTGAGCAACACCCCCCCGTAGAAGAAAACCTCCCGAACATCCCGGAGGGGGATGGTGAACTTCCCCAAGTCCGTGCGCCCGGTAAAGGAGACCAGCCGGGCTCCCCGGATGTACCCCGTAAGGCCCCCTCCTACGTATATCGTGCCCACCAGGAGGCGGCCGTCCCGAAGCGTGATCCGCGCGGGCATCTCTTCCTCCGATCGGATTCCTATGAACTCTATCTTCCTTATTTCCTTAAACTTCACCTTCTGACGTTCCTTCCCGCGCGTAAGGAAGAGCACCTTATGTCCTTCCAGCTCCAAGTTCTGCACCTCGAAGCGGTTCCCATCTCGGTCTATGATGGTCGCCCGTACCTCCTTAGCCGGCCCCGCCCACGTGCTCGGAGCAAGCAACCCAAATCCGATCAGTAACATACTCCACCACACGACTTGTCACCTCCTCATTATGCCCCGAAAAGCTATACTTTTCAGGGACCAACGATCTTTACCTTGGCGAAACTATCGCTCCCCCGGTCCCCTCTCCTCCCGACCCGGCAGAAGGGCTCCGAGGTCTATGGTCACCGGATACACCATGCCGAACCGGACTTCGATCGGCCGAATGATGTCGTGGAGCATGACCTGGCCCCCGGTTGTGGTGATCGTAGGGGTGACCCGGATCTTATACATCCCCTCCCTCGCTACAAAGTGCTGCACCTGTAGCGAAGTCATCCCTCTGCCCAGCACCTTGCGCATCCCATAGTCGTACACCAGGAAGGGTATCTGGACTCGCCTCGCTCCAACCCCCTGCTGGCTGCTTACTCCGAACACATTTACCATAAACCGCCCCACCGGCACTCTGACGTGCCGTTCCTGACCGGCGACGATCTCCACGTCCTCGATCTCGATCTCGTCTTCTAAGTCGGTCTGTACAACTATCTTGTAAGTTCCAGGATCTAAGTAGGTCCGCAGACCATATATACGGGCCACCTGCTTGCCGTCCTCCTGGGAGGACACCGTGAACTCCAGCGACTCTATCCCCCCCGCCTCCAGGACCAACTCCCCCTTCCCGGGGGGGATAACAGCCTGTTGAGGAGGGCCCGGCGTAGCCGCACACCCCAGGACCCCCAGGGCCACTAAGACGAGTAAAGTCCTCATCGTAATTCCCCCTTTCAGAAACTATACACTATGCTGACCCGGAAGTCCTCTCCGAGTCGGGCCTCGACCTTTGGGGAGCCCGTCCGCTCCGGGACCAAGGCCACAGCCGCACAGATTATCCCTCCCGCCACTCCGGCCCAGGCGATCTTCCGATCCCTACGAGCCTCCCTGCGAAGCTCTCCAGCCCTTTGGAATAGACCGTACTCCTCCTGAAGGCGGGCGTCCTGTTCCTTACTAGAGGCGCTATCGAACCCCCACCAGGCGATCACCCCACCGGCCAGCGTACCCCCCAAGAACCCCAGCCTCGGAAACTTCCAGGTTGGTCCTCGGGTCCGGGATGGCTCGAACAGGACGATCCGCTCGACTTCCCGCACCTCAAAGGTGTATATTTCCCCCTGGACCCGGAGGATGACCAACAGGGGAGTGGCCTCCACGAGCTCCCCAGCGATCACACTGCCGTCCTTGAGGTACAACTGCACCTGCTCCCCGAAGCTGAGCCCAGCCGCGCCGAGGAGGAATAGAAGTACCCCTATGCTCCATATCACCCGCATCAGCTCTAACATATAAAAGAATTCCTCGATTGTCAACCCTCTTGTCGTCGTCCCAACTAAGACCCTTGACGACAGGAGGAAGTTTTCGTATATTGTAACTAACTGGTCAGTTAATAAAAAACCATTCAGTCAATGGCTATCGTCACCAGAAGGGAAAGGGAACGAAGAGCACATCGCAGGGATATCTTAGAGGCGGCCAACAAGATCTTCGCCAGAAAGGGATTCGTATCCGCCACCATGGACGAGATCGCCCAGGAGGCGGAGTTCAGCAAGGCGGCCCTTTACCTGTACTTTAAAAATAAGGAGGACCTGTTCCTGTCCCTGATCCACGAGAAGTTCGACTCTCTGGGCGAGAAGTTGAGAGAGGTGGCATCTGCGGATGCTTCCCCGGACGTCAAGATAGAGAACCTAGTCCGCGTCCACCTTGAGGCCTTTGAGAGCGACAAGGAGTTCTTCCAGATCATAGCTTCGGAGCATCCAAGGCTCGATGTGGAGGCGGGGGACCGTCTTAGGCAGGATATGAGGGAGAGGTATGTCAAGTACATAGACATGATAGAGGATGTCATGCAGGAGGGCATAGAGAAAGGGGTCCTGAAAGATGTACCCCCACGCCTCTTAGCTCTGGCACTCACTGGCATCATACATGCCTTTACGGCCCAATGGATTCTGATAGGTGGGGAGGAGCCCCTCGCGGAGAAGGGGACCTTCGTGCTGGAGCTCTTCTTCCACGGAGCGAGGAGAAAATAAATGTTCGAAGTTCAAGGTTCGAAATTCAAAGTCTAAAAAAACAAACATAAGGGGGATAGATGTGGAGGATCGCTCTG
>DTXA01000117.1 GCA_012962735.1 Candidatus Latescibacterota bacterium | reverse complement strand
TAGTCCAGGTCGCACTCCGGGTCCGGATGTTCGTAGTTTATCGTGGGAGGCACCACCCCGTTGACCAGGGTCAACACTGTGGCTATAAGTTCCACGGCCCCTGATGCTCCGAGGAGATGTCCTATCATGGACTTCGTGGAGCTTATCGTCAACCTGTAAGCGTGCTCCCCAAAGACGATCTTTATGGCCTTGGTCTCCTCGGAGTCGTTGGCCGGGGTCGACGTGCCGTGGGCGTTTATGTAGTCCACCTCTTCGGGCTCTATCCCCGCATCCTTTATGGCAGCCCTCATCGCCCTTACGGCCCCCTCGTGGTCGGGGGGGGGAGCGGTGATGTGGTACGCGTCCCCGGAGAAGCCGACCCCTATCACCTCCGCGTATATCCTCGCACCACGTGCGGACGCGTGCTCTAGGCTTTCGAGGACCAAGGCTCCGGCCCCTTCCCCCATCACGAACCCGTCCCTCTCGGCGTCGAAGGGCCTGCTCGCCCTCTCGGGCTCCTCGTTCCTGGTGGAGAGGGCCTTCATGGCACAGAACCCCGCAAGGCCCAGGGGGGTGATGGATGCCTCCGCTCCACCTGTGATGACGATGTCGCTCTCGCCGCTCTTTATGGAACGATATGCCATACCTATCGCATGGGACGCGGAGGCGCAGGCGGACACGGTCGCAAAGTTGGGTCCCTTGGCCCCCAACCTTATGGATATAAGCCCTGCTGCCACATCTGCTATTATCATGGGGATGAGGAAGGGGCTCACCCTCTCCGGTCCCCTCTCCAAAAGGACCTTATGTTGGTCCTCCAGAGTTTGGAGGCCCCCTATGCCTGAACCGAATATCACCCCGACCCTCTCCTGGTCCCACCGGTCGGAATCAAGCCCCGCGTGCTCCACAGCCGAAAGGGCGGCGTACACCGCGAACTGGCTGTACCTGTCCATCCTTCTGATGTCCTTCTTGTCCATGTATCCCGAGGGGTCGAAGTCCTCCACCTCGGCAGCTATCTGGGAGGGGAATCCTGAAGTGTCGAACTTCTTTATCCTGTGGACGCAACTTTTCCCCTCCACCAACCCCTCCCAGAAGGATGGAAGGTCCCGGCCGTTGGGGGCCACTACCCCCATCCCCGTTACGACGACCTTCCTCATCTAAGATCCTTCCTGAAGTTTCTTTTTTATGTACGTTATGGCGTCGCCCACCGTGGTTATCTTTTCGGCGTCCTCGTCGGGTATCTCAAGGCCGAACTCCTCCTCGAAGGCCATCACGAGCTCGACAGTGTCCAAGGAGTCCG
>DTXA01000116.1 GCA_012962735.1 Candidatus Latescibacterota bacterium | reverse complement strand
CGTTATCCCAACGGATAGAAATTGGTGTTCGCTTAGCAAATAAGCTATGTTCAGATCGAAATGTCAAGAAAATTTTCTTACAGAAAGTGTACGTTTCGGTACACACAGCCTGTACATGCCGGTACAGACATGAAGTAGAAGCAAAGAAAAGAGGCCTGTGGCAAGGACGAGCACTTTGGCACAATATGTGCTTGTTTATAAGCTGGAAACAAGATCCAACAAGGAAAGGAGGTGAAACCATGAGGAAGCTCGCTGTAGCGTTGGCCCTGGTAGCGCTCGGGCTTTCCGCGGCCACCATATACGCCCGGAAGGGGCCTCACTTCGCCGGGCTCACCGAGGAGCAGAGGGATGCCGTAAGGCAGAAGGTGGAGGACCTTAAGGCCCAGGGCGCCTCGAGGCAGGAGATAGCCGAGGCCGTCCGGAAGATGTTGGACGGATGGGGTATAAAGCCTCCACGAAGGTGCCCGCTTACGGAAGAGCAGAGGGCCGAACTCAGGGAGATGGTTAAGAAGATGAGGGAGGAGGGGGCTCCTCCTGCCGATATACGCAGGGCCGTGGCAGTGAAGCTCCGGCGGTGGGGCATAAGGCCTCCGAGAAGGCACTTCCCTAAGCTCACCGAGGAGCAGAGGGAGGCCATAAGGCGGAAGCTCGAGGAGCTCAAGGCCCAGGGCGCTTCAAGGCAGGAGGCGCGCAGGGCCGTAGTCGGGATGCTCAAGGAGTGGGGGATAAGGCCTCCGAGAAGGCGCCCTCCCATCTTCGCCAAGCTTACGGAGGAGCAGAGGGCCGAAATCCGGGAGATGGTTAAGAGGATGAGGGAGGAGGGAGCCCCTCCCGAGGATATCCGCTCGGCCGTGCGGGCCAAGCTCCGGGAATGGGGTGTAGTGCCTCCGGAGCCTTCGGCCAAGCCTGCCGCTCCGGCGGCCCAACAGGCGACCTGGGGACAGGTGAAGAGCCAGTTCAAGTAGGCCCATGGGGCAGGGCTTCAGCCCTGCCCCGTATCAACTTAGGAGGTGGTACAATGAGGTGGCTTGTAGGAGGCGCGCTCGTCCTCGGGATGTGGGCATCCGCCCCGGCCGAGGAGGAGATCGAAAAGCTCAGGAGGGACATAAAGGCCCTCTCGGTGCTACAGAAGCTCGAACTTACGGGGAAGCAGAGGTCACAGCTCGTCTCGATATACAAGCAGTTCGAGGCCCTGAGGAAGGAGCACAAAGGAAAGCTCATCGAGCTCTTAGAGAGGAAGAAGGAGCTGCTGCTCTCAGGAAGGGCCTCCCGTGAGGAACTTATAGATCTGGACGGAAGGATCGAGGAGGAGGGGCTCAGGTTCAGGACGGAGGTAGAGAAGCTGAAGGCCAAGGCAGAGGACATCCTGACACCCGAACAGAGGAGGAAGCTCGAAAGGGCATGGTTCCACCCCAAGAGGAGGAAACTTGAAAGGGCTTGGTTTCACCCCAAAGGGCACGCGATGCCCGGGCGCCCCCCCGAACGCTTCGGTCCCCCACCTCCAGGACCTTCCCCCGGGGAGATGAGGGAGAGGCTCTTCTGGAGGATGAT
>DTXA01000115.1 GCA_012962735.1 Candidatus Latescibacterota bacterium | reverse complement strand
GAACAAGCGCGAGTGTATAGTGATGCCCGCGTCAAAACTGGTTGGCGAGGTGCTCAGGATCATGCAGCTGCATGGCTATTTGGGCGAGATCGAGTACATCGACGACGGGAGGTTCGGCAAGTATAGAGCCCAGCTGCTTGGAAGGATCAACGAGTGTAAGGCCATAAGGCCCAGATACCCTGCCAAGGCTAAGGAGATCGCCTCCTTTGAGCGGCAATACTTACCAGCCCGGGGGCTCGGGATCCTCATCCTATCGACGAACAAGGGGATAATGACGAGCGAGGAGGCGAGGCGAGGGGGGCTGGGAGGGGTCCTGTTGGCTTACGTTTATTAAATCGGCCTCGAAGAGCAAGGGTGTACAGACTGCCAAGTAACTCGCAAACTTGGGTGAGGGGATGGGAAAGGAGCTAGAGGAAGGGTACGTGGAGGTTCCCGATGACGTGGAGGTCGTTCTCGAAGGCAAGCTGTTGACGGCGTCAGGACCCAAGGGTACCCTGAAACGGGACTTTTCCAAGATGCCTGTGCGCATCGAAAGGGTAGGTCGGAGATTCAGGGTCTGGGTGGCATGGCCTAAAAAGAGGGAGGCTGCCGTGGTGAAGGCGGTCTGTTCCCATATCAGAAACATGATAACCGGCGTGAGGAAGGGCTTTATCTACAAGATGAAAGTCGTCTACGTTTACTTCCCAGTGTCCATCAAGGTCGAGGGGGACAAGGTGGTGATATCCAACTTCTGCGGCGAGAGGAAGCCGAGGATAGCGAAGATCGTCGGCGACACAAAGGTCGAGGTCAAGGAGGACGACATAATAGTCTCGGGGATTAACGTGGAGGAGGTTGGCCAAACCGCAGCGAACATAGAGCAGGCAACCAAGGTGAAGGGGAAGGACCCACGGGTATTCCTAGACGGCATATACGTGTATGAAAAGGGGCCCGGCTCCTAGCAGAGCGCCGTACGAGGCATCGGGCGCTAGGTAGCCGTTTCCTAGGCCCTCAGCCCTCCTCATGATGGGGCCGGGCTTATGGTCGATTGTCAAGTTTTTAACCCACCAGTTTTTCTTTACAGAAACCATGCCCAAGGGAGAGGTTAAGCTCAAGAAGAGGTTGATAAGAAAGGCCCGAGGTAAGAAGCCTGAATTCAGGCGCCAAGAGAGCTGGCGCTTAAAACGCCTTGATGAGAGCTGGAGGAGGCCTAAGGGGCTTGACAGCAAGATGAGGATAAGAAAGAAGGGCTGGCCCCCCAGGGTCTCGGTAGGCTATCGGTCCCCCCGCGTCATTCGGGGCCTCCACCCGTCGGGCCTCGAGGAAGTTCTCGTGCATAACCCCCGCGAGGTCGAGGGTGTGGACCCGGAAAGACAGGCCATAAGGATCGCTCACACCGTGGGGGCAAAGAAAAGGATGGCTATCCTCGAGATGGCCAAGGCGATGGGTGTGACCGTTCTCAATCCGGGGAAAGGGTGACGAGTTGTCTTTGCGCTCCCAGAGGCGGATAGCCGCATCGATCCTCAAATGCGGGGTCCATAGGGTGTGGATCGACCCGAGCCGTATCCGTGACGTGGAGCTTGCCATCACGCGTGAGGACGTCAAAAGGTTGATCGATGATGGAGCCATAAGGAAGCTCCAAAAGGCTGGGATAGCGAGGCAGAAGGAAGGCAGGAGGAGGAAGG
>DTXA01000114.1 GCA_012962735.1 Candidatus Latescibacterota bacterium | reverse complement strand
GTACATAGGCCATGGTTACCTCCGTCCTCGCATAGGGTCCTTGACTATGCAACCTCCTCAAAAGCCACTTTAAGCTTCTCGATAACCCGCCCTTCCCTGTTTTTGATCAGGATTAGCTCATCCCCCATCTCCTCGCATACATACTCCTCCTGAGTATCTCCCAGCCATACCGTCGATGTTTGCCCTACCCGACCGTAAAGACTTTTACTTGCTCCATATCCGCACTCGAAAAGCCCGAGCTCGGGCCTGGTCCAGTTTATCCTATCCTGGCTCTCCGCATAACAGGTAACCTTATGCGTCACTTTCCAGGTATCCCAGTCGAAGTGTGCTCCTCTGTAGTACATCCGGTAGATATCGCCGTCCCAGAAGACCGTAACGTACCCGCTGATATTGCCCTCCCAGGGCTGGTCGAGGTGGATCACGACCTCCTTGGGCGTGGGATGGTGAAGATTGAGGGAGACGCCCTCCATTTGGTCTATCAAATAGTCGTCCACGAAGAGCTCGAGGCGGGAGCCGATGTCTATCATGATCACCAAAGGGATTCTATCTCCTTCACCAACTCCTCAGGAAGGCGAGGACCGTCCGAAACTGCCACATTCTCCGCAACTCTTTCGGGCCTGTGGGTGGCCGGGATCACGACGGAAATGCGGGAATCGGAAAGCAGATACCTCAGGGCGAACTGGGCCAGGGAATCCCCGAATTCCTCCGCCATCTCCTCCAATTTGTCCAGCTTCCTCACCATCTCCTCGGTCACATAGCTCGGTCTCTCCCGCACCAGTTCCTCCTTTCGGCTCCCCAAAAGGCCCATATGCAGGGGGCTGCCTAAAACCACGGCCACATCGTGCTCTGCGGCTACTGAGACGAGCTTAAGTTTGGCCTCCTGCGTCACCAGATCGTACCTGTTGTAGGTGAGGACCGAGTCAAATTCCCCCGTCTCCACAGCCTGGACCATGAGATCTATGTCCGCACCCGTGATGCCTATACCCTGGATAAGGCCCTGGCTCCTCAGCTCTTTCATCGCCTCCAAGGCGCCATCTTTCCCGAATATCCTCTCCCAACCTGCGATCTCTGACTCGTGTATCTGGAGGAGGTCTATATTGTCCCTACGTAGACGCTTGAGGCTCCCCTCCAAGCTGCGCCACACGCCGTCCTTGGTGTAGTCAAACCTGTCCGGCAGACGCCCCACCTTGGTGGCCACGTACACCTTCTCCTGCCAATCCTCAAGGGCATAGCCTATTATGTGCTCACTGTAGTAGTGTCCGTATGCAGGAGCAGTATCTATGTAATTGACGCCGAGTTCCAGGGCGACCCTCACCGTCTCGGCCGCCTTTTCTATCGGTATCTCGTTTTCCCTGCCGCCGAGCCACGCCCCTCCCAGACCCACCTCCCCTACCTGCCAGCCAAGCCTCCCGAACCGTCGATACCGCATAACCCTCTCACTGGCTCATAATAAGCCCATGCCTGCTTATCAGGTTCGTGGGAACCCCGAGGCCCTTGAAGGCCTCCACCGCGGCATCCAGGTGCTTCTGTCCTCCCCTCAGGCAAAAGCTCAGGTGGCCGGGCAGCAGTGCGTCAACTTTAAGCCCCTTCAGACGCCATATGTTTTCCCTGTAATCCTCCAAGGATGAGCCCACGCAGTTGAGGAGGCTGATCACCCCTCCGAAGAACACGGCATCCCCCGAGAAAAGGTACCTACGCTCCCCATCCACTACGTACAACATGGACCCCTTGCTGTGTCCAGGAAGGTGTATAGCCCGGATCTTGAGGCTCCCCACCCGAAATTCGTCCCCGTGGCTCAGCTCCCCGTCCACAGGGCAGACCCTTATGTGGTAGTCCGGGGGATAGTATCCTGCGGCACGGGCCATGGTGAGCGCTATGGCGTCCTCGTCTCCGTCCCGGATGAAGGGGGCCTCCACCTCGGACATGAGAACCTCGGCTCCCGTGGCCTCCCTCAGGGCGGCCGCACCTCCCACGTGGTCTCCGTGGGCGTGGGTAATAAGGATGTAGCGGACGTCCTCCGGCCTGAACCCCTCGGCCTCTATGTTTCGGAGGATGCCCTCTGCATCCAGACCGACGCCTGCGTCCACGAGCGCAAGCTTCCCACCTCCGTCTAAAAGGTACACATGGCAGTCCAGATCGTGGCTCAACCCCACCCCTGCGAATCCGCTGCCCACTAAGTAGACCTCTTCGGTCAGCTTCATAGGACCTCCTTGGCAAGTCCGGGGAAATTGCTTATACTTTCGGTTCAAAGATACCGATATCTCGCCTCTCTGGCAAGGGAGAAATTTGATATCAAGAGGACGATTCAAAGGGCGAAAAATCCCTTGACAGAAGGGAAGATGGGGACTATATTTGTTTTGACGACCGGTGTGAAAATGGCAAAGTCTCAATATCGCTTGGCTAAGATGGTCGGATATGGATGGCTTTGCCTTATGCTAAGTGCATACTCTGCAGCACAGCTTTGGAACGCACCTCTTGAAGGTAGGGACTGACCTGCAGTATATCCAGGAGCTACTAGGACATCGCTGGCGTGGCCTTTGCCGGCAGGACGGAGGAGGAGTCCGGGACACTGAAGCCCGGCAAGCACGCCGATTTTGTGGTGCTTTCGGACGACCCCTTCGGAGTTCCTCCTTCAATGGACAGATATCCGGCCAGGAGCCTGCGCACCCATAGGCTCTCCGAGGTCCGGGAGGGTGTCAGGGGTTGGGTAGCGGGGAGGGTCCTCAAGGTGGAGGAAGGAGGGTTCCTCCTTCGGGACGGAAGCGGAAAGCTTTGGGTGGAGGGAAAAGGGCCCAGGCCCGGGGACTTGGTGGAGGTGGAGGGGGAGCATAAGGGCGGCGTCTGGCAGGCCAGTAGGTGGAGGCTTTTAGCCCCGTTCCGAGGGGATTGGGGGAAGCTGAGGGAGGACCCCAGACCCTGGGTGAGGATGTTGGTCGGGGGTGAGGGAGAGGTGGTTCACCTCAGGGCAGAGGTATCCGAGGCCATCAGGAGGTTCTTCCGGGAGAGGGGATTCGTGGAGGTGGACCCGCCAGCATTAGTGCGCCTGCCCGGGATGGAGCCCCACATAGAGCCTTTCAGGACCGTCCGCCACGCGGGTGGGAAGGAGCTTCCGTGCTTCCTGCATACCTCCCCCGAGTACGCTATGAAGAAGCTGTTGGCAGCAGGATTTGAAAGCGTATTCTTCTTGGGATATGCGTACAGGGACGAAGAGCCGTCTAAGACCCACAGTCCCGCATTTCTCATGTTGGAGTGGTACAGGGCGTACTCAGACTACGCACAACTCATAGAGGACTGCGAGGCGCTCTTCTGCGAGCTTTTCGGGAGGTTCCGGGGAGGGCTCAGGTTCAGATACCTCGGCCGGGAGCTGGACGTATCCCCACCTTGGCCGAGGCTCTCCGTGCGGGATGCGATGCTCGAGTTCGCAGGGGTGGACGTGCTGAGGGCGGAGGTAGAGGAACTTCGGAAGGCCTCGGAGGCTAAGGGGCACAGGGTAGACGGAAGCTGGGGGTGGGATGACCTTTTCTTCCTGCTGTTCTTAGAGGAGGTGGAGCCTAAAATCGGTAAGCCGAAACCGACGTTCGTCATGGACTACCCGGCCAGGCTTTCCTCCCTGGCCAGGATGAGGGAGGGGGAACCAAACCTCGTGGAAAGGTTTGAGCTGTACTTCGGGGGGTTAGAACTTGCCAACGCCTTCTCGGAACTCACCGACCCGGACGAACAGCGGGAGAGGTTGCTGCGGGAGCGGGCCGAGAGGGAGAGGCTTGGGCGGATGCTCTATCCTGTGGACGAGGAATTCTTAGAGGTCCTATCCTACGGCATGCCGCCTTCTGCTGGGATCGCCTTGGGGGTGGAACGGCTGTTGATGTTGATCATGGACAAGGAGGACATAGCAGAGGTCCAGCCGTTCCCGGCCTTCCTTTGGCACGAGGATGTGTAGTTTCGGACTGCTCGACGGGGGTGGGGAGACGTATATGGTCAGCCACTCACGGCTGAAACCGTGGGCTTGCCTCTGAGCTCTGGGATAGGTATGAGAAGAACTCCTTCGCAAAAGCCTGCATTGTGGTCTTAAGAGCTTCGGCCTGGTCTGGGGTTGGGTTAATAAGCTTACAAAAGACGGCCTTGACAAGCTTCATATACCAACCTCCTACCCCTAAAGGAGTGGGCTTCCTGCGCTCGGGTCTGTGAACTTCCCCTTGGCCCCCCATCTCCGGACCATATCATAGAATTCCACCGGTATCCGGCAAGCCATCGACACGCCCTCCATAGCAGATGTCTCCTCCCGCCTCACCTGTCTGCGAAAAGGGACGGGGCCGTCCACCATTTTTCCGTACCTGTCCGATTTCAAAGAGACAAAGGAGGCCGAAGATGGAAAAGGAAAAAGCCAGGGAACTTCTGAAGAATTGGAAAGGCCAAAACTACGCCTTCGGGGTTGGTGTCCTGGAGAAGGTCGGGGAATTCGCCTCTAAGTTCGGCGGTCGGACCATGCTCGTGGCGAACGGGAGCAGGTGGCTGGCTCCCTGGCTCGAGGAGGTCGTAAGGTCCATCGGAGACCGGGGGGTAGAGTATATAGGGCCCGTGAGGGGGTCCCGCCCCAATACGCCCAAGGACGATGTATACCGCATAGCCCTTGCTATATCTAAGACGAAGCCGGAGGTCGTCGTGGCCGTGGGAGGGGGCAGCGTCATAGATGCGGTGAAGGCCGCCTCGGTCCTCGCCAGGTATGGGCCTTCGGAGATAGAGCTGTATTTCGGAACTGGCGAGGTGACGAGGGCCTCCGAGGGGAAGTCCGTTATACCGGTCATAGCGGTGCAGACGGCCTCGGGTTCAGGGGCTCATCTGACCAAGTACTCCAACGTGACGGACCCGGCCACCGGGATCAAGAAGCTCATAGCGGACCAGGCCATAACCCCTCCAGCGGCCGTGTTCGATTACAGGGTCACTATAAGCGCCCCGAAGGACCTGACCTTGGACGGAGCCTTAGACGGGATAGCTCATTGTTGGGAGGTCTTCACGGGCGCCACGGGGAAGTGTTATTACGAGGAGGTCGAGGAGATCGCACGGATCGGCATAGGGCTCATCGTCGGGAACCTCCTCAAGGCCGTCGAGGACCCCGACGACCTCGATGCCAGGGTCGCACTGGGGCTGGGCACAGACTTAGGGGGATATGCCATAATGATAAGCAAGTTAAACCCGGACACCGGACGAGTGGAGAGCGCGGGGACCGGGGCAGGCCACTTAGGGAGCTACCAACTGACCCACTACCTCGCCCACGGAAGGGCGTGCGCCGTGCTCAACCCTTACTACACCGTCCTCTTCGCCGAGGCTATAGAGGAGCAGAACAGGGTCGTGGGGGGGATCTTCCAGAGGGAAGGGTTTATAGAAAGCAGCGTAGACCTTGGGAGGATCGGGGGGCGTAGGTTGGCGGAGATCGTGGCCGGGGGTATGATAGCGTTCTCCAAAGCCATCGGGTTCCCCACGACGTTGGAGGAGGCCGGGGTCCCCCCCGAGCAGGTCAATGTCATGGTGGAGGCGGCTAAGGACCCCCAGGTGAGGATAAAGCTGCAGAATATGCCTGTGCCCATAGACGTGGAAGACGTGGACGCCTTTATAAGGCCAACGCTCCAGGCCGCGTACACCGGGAATATGAGCCTCATACCTGAACCTCGCAGGCCGGCTTAGGGAGGTGGAATTGGAGCGAGCGTTCGGCTACTGGAAAAGGAGGGTCTTCCTGACCCTCTGGGTCACGTATGGGGCGTTCTACCTGTGCAGGGTCAACATGTCGATCGCCCTGCCGGAAATGGCCGAGGAGTTCGGGTACTCCAAGACCGATCTTGGGGCCATAGGGAGCGCCTTCTTCGTGGTTTACGCAATCGGCCAGTTCGTAAACGGTCAGCTCGGGGATAAGGTGGGGGCGAGGAGGCTCATAACCCTGGGCATATCCGCCTCCGCCCTGTTGAACTTCCTCTTCGGCTTCGCATCAGCCCTTCCGGCTATGGTGGCCATATGGGGGGCGAATGGGTACTTCCAGGCCACCGGTTGGGCTCCAAGCGTGAAAACCCTGGCTAACTGGTTCCCGCCGAGGGAGAGGGGGAGGATCTCCGGGCTTTACGGCTCGAGCTTTCAGGTGGGCAACGCCCTTTCGTGGCTCCTTTCGGGCTACCTGAGCCTCCACCGCGGGTGGAGGTATGCGTTCTGGGTTCCGGCCTTCCTCTTCCTGCTCCTCGGTGTCCATTTCTACTTAAGGTGCAGGAATTCCCCGGAGGATGTGGGACTCCCGCCCATAGAGGAATACGAGGCTGCGAGGGAGGGGAGGACATCGGGGGCCCCTGTTGGGGATGGACATCCGGGCTTTAGGTTCACCCTAAGGCGGACGCTCGGAAATCCGAGGATGTGGTGCGTGGGACTGGCCTACCTATCCCTCGGGCTTGTGAGCTACGGCTTTCTGTACTGGGTTCCGTCCTACATGTTCGACGTCCACAGGGTCGACATCTCCAGAGTGGCATCGAGGGCCGTAGTTTATCCGCTGGCCGGCTCCTTGGGCGCGTTTGTAGCCGGATGGGCGTCCGATGCGTTCTTCAAGTCCAGGAGGGCACCGGTGGTCGTTATCATGTCCGCCCTGTCCGGGGTATCTGTCCTGCTTTTCTCCAAGACCCCGGGCACAGCCCCGATCTTGGGCGTGATATGCCTCGGCGCGGTGGGCTTCGCCACCTTCGGTGCCCACACGACGATGGTGACGGCGATTCCCATGGACTACGGTACGAGGAGGGCGGCCTCGTCCGCTGCGGGGTTCATAGATGGTCTGGGATACGTAGGTGCGACCGCTGCGGGGGTGGGGACGGGATGGCTCGTGGACAACTACGGCTGGAGTCATGCGTTCTACTTCTGGGGGGCGGGCGCATTTACAGCTGCCATGCTGATGGCGATCCTGTGGGAATACGTGCCCAGGGAAGGAAGGTATATGTAGAGCGAGCGATGTATGACCGATCGGGGTCGTGAAGGCCCCCCTTGCGCACCCCAAGGAATGGCCTTATATTCTATCTTTACAGCGTTAAGATATTTGGGGATCCCTAAGGTCTCCAGTTGGTTTATCTTAGACCGAAAGAGAGGCCTCAAAGTGAACGACCATTTCTTGGAGATATATTACCTTGTGGATAGCTGAGGAGCTTTCTCGGTAGAGGTCCTATGCGGCCAATAGAGGACTGAAGTAGAGGGCGTGGGATACTGGGCCGACAGGTGGGTCAGAACGGGACAGGAGCCCGACTGGGACGAGCTTTGGAGGGCCTACTGGACGGAGTGGGAGTGCACAGCCTTCTTTGGGGAGGCCTTCCCAGGTATCTGGTCTAACTTCGGCCCGGGTGCCATGGCAGCGTATCTGGAGGGATACGCCGAATTCCGGGGGGACACTATCTGGTTCGAGCTCCCCGCGAGGCGAAGAACTTTTTGGGGCTATCAAAGGAGGGGGTATGGTCCTGGACGCCCACCAGCATACGAACTGGCACGGGTACGACGCCCAACGGCTCGTAGGTTACATGGACGAGAACGGTATAGACAAGGCATGGCTGCTCACCTGGGAGGAACGGGACGGCGGCCTGACCAGGTGGTATTCCTACCTTGACCCCTATGCGGTAGAGGCTGCCTGGAGGGCATACCCGGACAGGTTCGTTCCGTTTTACGCCCCGGACCCCAGGAGGCCGGAGGCGGTCTCCATCGTGCGGGAATACGCCCGCAAGGGATTTCGGGGATACGGAGAGCTTAAGGTGCGCATAAGGTACGATAACCCGGATGCGGTATACGTCTTCCGGGCTTGCGCCGAGGTGGGCTGGCCGGTTCTCTTCCACTTAGATGTCCCCATGGGCCCAGGTTCCCCGTGGTACGGTGGGGAGCTGGAGGCCATAGAAAACGCGCTTCGCAAGTGTCCGGAAACTGTCTTCATCGCCCATGGGCCGGGGTGGTGGCGCTACATCGCAGAGGAGCAGGACAACGAGCTGGGCGATGCTTACCCGAAAGGCCCTGTGGTCCATAGGGGCCCCATCTGGCGTATGTTGGAGCAGTATCCCAACCTCTACGGCGACCTCTCGGCGGGCTCGGGGCTGGGCGCCCTCAAACGTCAGGAGGACGGGGGGAGGGAGTTCCTGATAACTTTCCAGGATAAGCTTCTCTACGGCACCGACTACCACGACACACAGCACTTGGAGCACCTGCGCTCCCTGGACCTGCCGGAGGAGGTAGGGGAGAAGATCTTCTGGAGGAACGCATATAAACTCGTGCCCTTACAGGAGGTTGAGGGATGACCCGTATAGCCATTATCGGAGCGGGCCGGATGGGAAAGGCCCACGCCCACCGACTCGGGAAGATAGAAGGGGTGCGGATCGTCGGGGTCTGCGACATCGTCCCGGAGTCCGCAGATGCCCTGGCCGAGGCCACGGGCGCTCGGCCGTACGCAGACTGCGGGGAGATGTTGGAGCGGGAGAGGCCGGATGCGGTCTGGATCTGCTCCCCTGCCAATCGGCACTCTGAACACGTGCGTTTGGCCTTGAGGTATAAGGTCCCTTTCTTATTGGAGAAGCCCGTGGCCGTGGACTTAAACGAGGCCAGGGCCGTGCGGGACGAGGTAATGGGCTCAGGGCTCCTCCACAGCGTGGGGTATATGTCCCGATACTTAGAGATAGTGGGGAAGCTCCGGGAGCTGCTCGAGGGGGAGGCATTGGCCATGGTGCACATCAGGGTCTTCTGGACCATCCCTGTGGTGGACTCCATAAAGAGCAAGGAGGCCGCTGGCGGCCAGGTTGTGGACCAGGCCACCCACCTTGTGGACTTAGCCAGGTACCTGGTGGGCGAGGTGGAGGCCGTATACAGCCGCAGGATAAGGGGCCTGTTCCCGGAGGAGCCCCTCTATACAGGGGACGATGCCAGTGCCACGGTCTTCACGTTCCGCAACGGCGTAGTGGGGAACCTTATCTGCACCTATGCCCTCTTCCCCGAGATCACCCGCGAGTACCCCTTCCAGATGTTCCTCATCTGTAAGCGCAAGCTGATAGAGTACACGGCCGGGGCCAAGGTCCGCGTCCTCACCCCCCGATGCCTCGAGGAGTTCCCCTCCTTCCAGGACGGCTTCGAGCTGGAGGACCGAGCCTTTGTGGAGGCCGTGCGGACGGGAGACCCCTCCAGAATACGTTCGGACTACGGGGATGCGTTCCGGACCTTGGAGGTCACCCTGGCCGCCAACCGGTCGATGGAGACGGGGGAGGTAGTGGAGATATTATAGCCCCAGCGCTCAGATACTTTTTGGGGCCCCTTAATATTAGACCGAGAAGAAGGTCTCTTTAAAGTGAACGATCATTTCTTGGAGATATAATGATGCGGCGGCTCGCCTTCCTCCTCTTTCTGGGCTGTGCTTACTTCAACGCCTACTACAACGCCTGTAGGCTCTTCGAGCGGGCCGAGGAGGAAAGGGCGCAGGGCAGGGACGTGGGGGTCCTCTACGACCAGGTGATCAGAAAGGCCTCCAAGGTGATAGCTTTTTACCCCGAGAGCCGTTGGGTGGACGACAGCCTTCTGCTTTTGGGCAAGGCCTTGTACCGCATAGGTGAGTACGACAAGGCTGCTCGGAAATTCCAGGAACTACGAGAGTTCTTCCCGGAGAGCGAGCTTGCGGAGGAGGCCCGATACTGGGAGGGCTTGGCTCTTGGCGAGGCCGGCCGTAGGGAGGAAGCCCTTTCCGTCCTGCTGGACCTGGCCGAGGAGGAAGGACGATGGTCCTGCCGGGCAATGGTCGCCTTGGGGGACCTGTACGACGACCCGGAGAAGGCCCTCCCCTGGTACGGGAAGGCCCTTCAGTGTGCCAAGGGCTCGGAGAGGTTCGACCTAGGTCTCAAGCTCGGCCGGACGTACCGCAGGGCCGGGAGGCCGGAGGAGGCCGAGCGCATCATCCGGGACCTCCTGAGGAAGAAACCCCCCCGAGACCTGTCCGGCAGCCTTCGGGAGGAGCTTGCGGAGGCCATGTCGGACATGGAGAGGTACGAGGAGGCCTTGGAGATATACAAAGGCCTGGAGCGGGGAGGTTCGGCTGAGGTCCTCTCGGGCGTGGGGAGGGTGTACGCCCGGATGGGCCGGCCGGAGGAGGCCTTGAAGGCCTATGCGGAGGTGGTCAGATCGTTCCCCAAGACCCGCCAGGCCGTCCGGGCTCGGTGGGAGTCCGGAATGCTGCTGTTCCGCTTGGGGCGCTGGGGGGAGGCCATGGACGCCTTCGAGAAGGCCTTAGAGGAGGGCGTCCCCTGCGAGGAGGCCCGGAAGGCTCGGGAGTACGGGGAGAAGCTGAGGCGTTGGGGGGAACTCAGGGCCCGGGCAGATTCAACCGGGGACGTCCGGGATCGTACGACATTGGCCGAGTTCCTCCTTTTGGAGCTCAGCCACCCAGATTCGGCCCTGACGGCCTATCGTCAAATCCTGAGGGAATTCCCGGAGGACGCATTCGCCCCGAAGGCGCTGTATGCCATCGGATGGATACTTCGGAATGCTCTGAACGACACGGCCTCGGCGGACTCTGCCTTCCGGGAGCTCCTGCGCCGGTACCCGGACTCCGAGCCCGCCAGGGTCCTTCGAGAGGACGGGGGGAGGGAGCTCTTTCTCCGGGCGGAACGGGCCCGGCTCTCCGGAGAGCCCCCCGAAGTGTTCCTCCCCCTGTACTGGGAGGTCCTGCGCCGTCACCCCGAAAGCCCTTATGCATCCCGGGCCGCATACGCAGTAGCCTGGACCTACGAGCACGTCCTCCGGGACTCCCTGAAGGCCTTAGCTGCCTATCAGGAGCTGGCCGAGCGCTTTCCGGAGGATGAGACGGGCAGGTTCGCCCGAAAGAAACTCTCCTTCTGGAGGGCGGATGCGACCGCCGCAGATTCTACGGGAGGGTGACGTGTTTGAGGGGAAGGTTCCCATAACCTCACACATCTCAGTTGGTCGTCGTGCCTTCCTCCTGCGCATAGGGGCCTCCCAAGTGGCCCGGGAGGCCGCCCCAGGCCAGTTCCTGATGTTCAGGGTGGGCCCGACCTACGACCCTCTCTTGCGACGGCCCTTCAGCGTGTGTCGTGTGGTGGGGGAGGAGGTCGAGGTGATGTACCGAGTCGTGGGACGGGGTACTGCCTTACTGTCCGAAAGGAGGCCCGGGGAGGAGCTCAAGGTGCTCGGGCCCTTAGGGAGGGGATTCCGGCCGCCCCACGGTCCCCCCCTGCTCGTCGCCGGGGGGATGGGCGTGGCTCCCCTGATATTCTGGGCTCAGAGGCTTCGGGAGCTGGGATACGGGCCTACGGTCCTTTTGGGGGCGGCATCCGCAGGAGAGCTTTTGGGAGAGGGCATCTTGAGGGAGGTCGGAGCTGAGGTCCGGGTCGCCACCGAGGACGGCTCTCTTGGGTTTCGGGGGACCGTTGTGGAGCTTTTGGAGCGCGAGCTCGAGCCGTCCCATTTCGTATACGCCTGCGGGCCATCCGGTATGCTGAGGAGGGTCGTAGCGCTGGTCGAGGCTAAAGGCTTGCCCTGCCAGATCTCGGTAGAGGAGGTGATGGCGTGTGGTGTAGGGGCGTGTATGGGCTGTGCGGTGCGGGCGAGGGCTGGGGGGTACCTCCTGGCCTGTAAGGACGGGCCGGTGTTCGACGGGGAGGAGGTGACCCTATGAGGCCGTCCCTCGAAGGTGGGAGACGGCTGTTGTCCTGGATCCTCGGTGGCGTCGTCCTTGGAGCTTTGATGGGGGGGATCTCGCCTGCGTCCGGGCAGAAGGTGGGATTTTTAGGCGAGATCTTCCTCAACTTCCTTATGATGCTCGTCGCCCCGCTCGTTATGACGTCTATGATAGTCGGGGTGACCAACTTAGGCGACTTCAGGAAACTCGGCCGAATTGGATGGCAGACATTGGCTTACTACATCGCCACTACCGGGATATCGGTCGTCATCGGCATCGCCTTGGTCAACGTCATAAGACCTGGTGCAGGCCTCATACCCACGGAGGCCCGGAGGTCCGTGCAGCGGGGAGAGTTCTCGTTCGTCCAGGTCGTAGTCGGATTCGTGCCGAAGAACATATTCGAGGCGATGGTGGAGATGAAGGTGCTGCCGCTGATCGTCTTTTCACTTCTATTCGGCGGGGCGCTCTCCGCCGCGGGAGAGAGGGGGAGGACGGCCGTAGATTTCTTCAGGGCCGTGAACGAGGCGCTGATGAAGTTGGTGCACCTCATCATGTATTTCGCTCCCTTAGGGGTCTTCGGATTGGTCGCCGCGAGGCTGGGGAAGGCGGGCGGATGGGAGGAGTTCGGGCCGGAGCTCAGCCGGGTGCTGAGTTACTCGCTTACCGTGCTTTTAGGACTGACGGCCCACGGGGCCCTGGTCCTTCCCCTTATCCTGTGGACCCTCGGGGGGAGAAGGGTGGTTACCTACGCCTCCCGCATGTCCCCGGCGCTGCTTACGGCCTTTTCTACGGCCTCAAGCTCCGCCACGCTTCCCGTCACCATAGAGTGCGTCGTCCGGAGGAACGAGGTCTCCGAGGAGGTAGCGGGGTTCGTGCTTCCGCTGGGGGCCACCGTCAACATGGACGGTACTGCCCTCTACGAGGCGGTGGCAGCGATCTTCATAGCCCAGGCGTACAACATCCCCCTCTCGCCCGTCCAGCAGATGGTGGTGTTTCTCACGGCTACTTTGGCGTCCATCGGAGCGGCGGGTATACCCCAGGCAGGGCTCGTCACAATGGTCATGGTGCTCAAGGCGGTCGACCTGCCGTTGGAGGGCATCGCCATGATCCTCACCGTGGACTGGCTCCTCGACCGGTTCAGGACGACGGTGAACGTCTGGGGCGATTCCGTAGGTTCCGCCGTTCTCGAGAGGGTCCGCTCGAGAACGTAGTCACCGGATACTACTTAAGGGGAATATCTCCATGATGTTGCGAAGATGGCTTTGGGCCTTAATGGCCTTGGGGGCTGGAGGGTTCGTAGTCGGGGCTCTCTTCAGCGAGGTGTACACCGAGGCGCTCTGGTTCGCCCATTTGGGGTATAGGGGAGTCTTCTGGAAGATGCTTGGGATCAAGGCTCTGTCGTTCTGGATCTTAGGGGGAGCAGCCTTCATCTTCCTCTGGGCGAACGTAAAGGCAGCCGGAGAGGGACGCCTGTGGCTCTTAGCCGCCCTCTTGGGTGCGCTGATCGGGACGGTCGCCCTCCCCTCCTGGGAGCGGGTTCTGCTTTGGGCGTATCGAGTTCCCTTCGGTCTTGAAGACCCTATCTTCGGAAGGGATTTGGGCTTTTACCTTTTCTCTCTTCCCTTCTACCGCCTTCTCTACCAGATCGCCCTGTTGACCACGCTTTTAGCCTTAGCTTCGACCGGGAGCCTGTACCTGATGGGCCGGGGGGTCCAAATAGGACCCCTGGGCCCCAAGCTCTCCCTCAGGGCTTCCCGACACCTCTCGTTCCTCGTGGGCGTCTTCCTATTGGAGGTGGTCGTGGTGTATGCCCTGCGCCCCTATTTCCTCCTCTACTCCCGACGTGGAGTGGTCTCCGGGGCGGGGTACGCCGACCTTCACGGGACCCTGTGGGGGTACAGGTTCCTCTTAGTGGGGTTCTTTGCCGGGGCTGTAAGGGCGTTCTGGAACATGAGGAGGCCGAGGTGGCGGGGGATGGGGTACTGGGCTGCGGGGCTATCCGCCGGTATCTTCGTTCTCATCGTCGTCCTGCCGGGGCTCATCCAGCAGTTCTCGGTCAAGCCCAGCGAGCTGGCTAAGGAGAGGCCCTACATCGCCTACAACATCCGCCACACCCGCATAGCCTACGGCTTAGACAGGGTGCGGGAGGCGTCATTCCCGGCTGAAAAGACCCCCACCCCGGAGGAGCTAGAGCGGGGACGGGCCACGATCTCCAACATCAGGCTGTGGGACCATCGCCCGCTGATCCAGACCTACAAGCAGCTCCAGGAGATCCGTCTGTACTACGACTTTCGAAACGTGGATGTGGACCGGTACCGGGTGAACGGGGGGGTGGTGCAGGTGATGTTGGCGGCCCGGGAGCTGACTACCGACAAGCTCCCCGAAAGGGCCCGCACCTGGGTGAACCGCCGTCTGAAGTTCACCCACGGATACGGCATATGTATGAGTCCGGTGAACTCGATTACCCCGGAGGGCATGCCGGTGCTCTGGATAAGGGACATCCCCCCGAAGTCCCGGGCGGGCCTCGATGTCCTCAGGCCTGGGCTTTATTACGGCGAGGCTTCGGGGGGGTACGTGCTCGTGCGCACGAAGACCCCGGAGTTCGACTACCCCATGGGGGACCGAAACGTGTACACGACGTACGAGGGAAAAGGCGGCGTGCCGGTGGGGGGGTTCCTCAGGAGGTCCGCCTTTGCATGGCGGTTCTCGGACCTCAAGTTCCTGCTTTCGGAGTATATCACGCCGGAAAGCCGGGTCCTCTTCCACAGGAGGGTGTCCAAGCGTGTGCGGAGGGTCGCCCCCTTCCTGATATACGACCAGGACCCATATATAGTGCTGGCTGACGGAAGGCTCTTCTGGATCGTGGATGTCTACACCACGGCCGATACCTTCCCCTATTCCGAGCCGGTGCAGTTCGGCCGAAGGCGCATCAATTTCATCAGGAACTCCTGTAAGGCCGTGGTGGACGCGTACGACGGGAGGGTCAGGTTCTACATAGTTGACCCCGAGGACCCGGTGCTCAGGACCTACCGAAGGGCCTTCCCGGAGCTGTTCAGACCCCTCTCCGAGATGCCCTCTTCCCTCAGGGAACACCTCAGGTACCCCCTGGACCTCTTCTCGGTGCAGGTGCGGATGTATAGCCTGTACCATATGCGGGACCCACAGGTGTTCTACAATCAGGAGGACCTGTGGGCCGTGCCCTACGAGATCTACGAAGAGAGTCGCCAGGAGATGGTGCCTTATTACGTGGTTATGCGGCTGCCGGGGGAGGAGAAGCAGAGGTTCCTGCTGATGTTGCCCCTGACCCCGAGCTCCAAGCCCAACATGGTCGCCTGGATGGGGGCGCACTGCGACCCGGACCGGTACGGGGAGTTGATGGTGTACAAGCTCCCCAAGGAGAAGCTCATCTACGGCCCCATGCAGGTGGAGGCTAGGATAGACCAGGACACAGAGATATCCAGGGAGTTTACGCTCTGGGGGCAGAAGGGCTCCTCGGTGATCCGTGGGAACCTCCTTGCGATCCCCATAGGCAGGTCCTTCCTTTACGTGGAGCCGGTTTACCTCCAGTCCACGGGAAGCCGGATGCCGGAGCTGAAGCGGGTCATAGTGGCCATCGGGGATCGGCTGGCCATGCGGCCTACGTTGAGGGAGGCGTTGGACGCGGTGTTCGGCCGGGAGCCCGCAGCTCCAGAGGAGCGCCCCGAGCTGGCCCGCAGGGCCCTTCTCCTTTACGAACGAGCCTTAGAGAACCTGCGGGAAGGGGACTGGGCGGGATACGGCGAGAAGATGAAGGAGCTCGGGGAGGTCCTGCGGAAATTGGGGGGGCGGGCTCGTCGAGCTAAATGAAGTATCCCTCTTTTGTATACCTTCCGAGCTTAAATCTTTCTATCCGTAGAGGGGAGATATCCATACTGGTCTTGCCCTGGAGGATGAGCTCGGCCATAAGCCTGCCCACCGCCGGAGAGTGCATGAACCCATGTCCGCTGAAACCGCAGGCGAGGTAAAAGCCTTCAACTTCGGGAACGGGCCCCAGTATGGCGTGATAATCCAGCGTGTCGGAGTGGAGCCCTGCCTGCCCCCTCATGATCCCTACGTCTGCGATGAAGGGGAGACGGTGGCAGGCTGCCTGGGCCAGGGAGTCGGCCAGAAAATCCCAGTCCACCGTCTTATCGAAGCCCTCCGGCTCGTCCGGGTTGCGCATTCCGAAGATGATGCAGGGGCCTTCCCTCCTGAACCAGAAGCCGTTGTGGAAGTCGATCACCATCGGCGCCGGGTCCTGGGTCGAGAAGATGGGCTCGGTGGCGAAGATATGTCGTTTCGAAGGGCGGACCGGGATATCCAGTCCCGCCATTTTCCCTATTTGAGCTGCATAAGGACCGGCGGCGTTCACCACTATCGGGGCGTAAAATTTGCCCTTCGTGGTCGACACTCCGGCGACCCGTCCGCGTTTCACGTCTATCCCTGTGACCTCGGTCTCTTGATGTATCCTTACACCAAGCTCCCTGGCGGCGCCTGCGAAGCCCTGGACGACGGAGTGGGGGTCGGCATATCCGTCGGTGGGACAGTATGCAGCCCCTAAGACATCTTCCACATTGAGCTGTGGGACGAGCTTTTTGACCTCTTGAGGCGATATAATTCGGACATCGAGCCCCAGGCTGCGCTGCAGGGCCACGTTTCGACGAAAGCTTTCCATTTCCCCTTCATCGGTCGCAAGTATGAGATAGCCGTGTCGGCGGAAGTCGGCGGGGTGACCGATCTGGTCCTCGAAGCGCTCGAAGAATTTCACGCTCTCCATGGAGAGGGTGATGTTTATCTCGGTGGAGAACTGTTGCCTTATCCCGCCTGCGCATACGCCCGTGGAGCCAGAGCCAATGTAATCCCTTTCCAGGACCGTTACATCCCGGCATCCCAGCTTCGCTAAGTGATAGGCGATGCTGCATCCCACCACACCGGCGCCGATGACGATCACCTCGGCTTTGGCCATCTTCCGCCCCCGCATCGATGCACTATATGACCCCAAAAAGTTCTTTACTTCGCTCAGATACTTTTTGGGGACCCCGTCGAGCCTTGCTCAGGACCAGGACGGTGGCATGGCTACTGGTGTGTTCCTCGGCTATCCTGAGGACATCTTCTAAGTCTGTAGTCGCCACCAAATAAGAACTACTAAGCTGGCTTGCCATCTATAGCTCGGCCACCAGGATAACCTTTACCTCCGGTATGACCACCTTTTTCCCCCTCCCTCCTCTCGCACCGAAAGTTCGCAACCTTTCTCATGGGCCAAATAGAGCAGGTCATCCAGTAAAAGGGGACTTTTCTGGCGAATTCCTCGGCATCCTCTCTCACCGGCTTCGGCCCGAGAAGTCCCGAGGACCGCCCCCCGTCGATTTCTACACTGCAGGACGTGCCCGAAAATAGCATTTCCCCTTTTGTTTGTCAAGAGATGTTTCCGTCTTTCAAAGCGGCTGTCCGCTTGACAGCCTCCGGGAAATTGGCTATTTTTGGGAGGAATTCATCGAGGCCGTAAAGGCCGGATAGTTTCTAAATCGTGTCGATGGTTGGGGCATACATAGGGGGGAATATGCCGGAGCTGCCCTTGGGAGTTATCGTGGGGTTGAGGGAGGACCCGGAGGAGCCCATACGGAAGGTGCGCGACCTGGGCCTTCCGACCTGCCAGATCTCGTGCTGGCGTACGGAGCTGTTCACGGAGGAGGTCGCAGAGCGGCTGGGAGAGGCCGCCGAGCGGTACGGGGTGCGGGTCACCACGATATGGACCGGCTATCCCGGTCCCGCCGTATGGAACTTGGTGGACGGTCCCTCCACCATAGGGCTTGTGCCTAAGAAGTGGCGGAAGGAAAGGCTCGAGGCCCTCAAGAGGGGTTCCGAGTTCGCCCGACGCTTGGGCGTCGGGAGCATAACCACCCATGTCGGGTTCATCCCGGAGGACCCGAAGGACGAGGACTACGTCACCCTCATCCCCGTGCTCAGGGAGATAGCGGAGTACTGCGGGGAGAGGGGTCAGTACTTCTGCTTCGAGACCGGGCAGGAGACGCCCGTGGCCCTCCTGCGCACCATGGAGGACGTGGGCACGGAAAACCTCGGGGTCAACCTGGACCCGGCCAATCTTCTGATGTACGGCAAAGCCAACCCTATAGATGCGTTGGACATAATAGGAAGATTCGTCAGGGGGGTACACGCAAAGGATGGGGAGTACCCGACGGACGGACGCTCCTTAGGCAAGGAGAAGCCCTTGGGTGAAGGGAGGGTGAACTTCCCGGTCCTCATCCCTAAGCTGAAGTCCTTGGGGTACACCGGGCCGATCACAGTAGAGAGGGAGATCTCCGGGGAGCAGCAGGTGAGGGACATATTCAGAGCCAAGGAGATCTTGGAGCCCCTTTGCCGGGGATGAAAGCGTTCTGGCCCCTTTTAGTGTGCGTGCTGTCGGGAACGGCCTGGGCGGGGGAGTTCCCGCAGGTTGAGGTCCCCGTGGTGGGGGACGGCACCCCGGGGCCTTACAGCCTCGGGGGGCATATAGTGGTGGAGGGGACGGAGGAGGTGTATCGCCGGGGGGAGCGGCTGGACGAGGGGGAGTACAACTTAGATGGTGGGGAACTGAGGCTTGGCTTTCCCCTCCCCGTCGGCGACACCCTCCTGGTGCGGTTCCGCACGGTGCTCCTGAGGAGGTCCTACAGGCTCTGGACTCCTAAGGCCCCGGAGGATGCTGGCCGGGTTCCCCGACGACCACCTCCCCCCCCTAGCCCTTCCCAGGACCAGGTGCGCCTCTGTGTGGGCGGGAGCAAATCCATCGGGGTGGTGGTGGGTTCGGGGCAGGGGCTCTCCTTAGAGCAGTCCCTCCACTTGGACATCTCGGGGGAGGTGGGTGGTGCGAAGGTCACAGCAGTGCTTTCGGATCAGGACCTCCCGTTCCAGCCCGAGGGCACGACACAGAAGCTTGAGGAGATAGACCGGGTGCTGGTCCGGGTATCCGGAGGAGGGCTTTCGGCAACCTTCGGGGATTACGAGCTCAAGTGGGAGGAGGGACAGTTTGGAAGATACAGTAGAAGATTGGAGGGGGTTTTGGGTAAGGTTCGGTCGGGCTCACTGGAGCTTTCCGTTGTGGCTGCCGCATCTAAGGGAACCTTCTGCACGAACTCCTTCCAGGGCAGGGAGGGGGACCAGGGGCCGTACCAGTTGCACGCCGAAGACGGGGACGAGGCTATTGTGGTCCTGGCCGGGACCGAGCGTGTCTGGGTGGACGGGGAGAGGATGGAGCGGGGGGCGAACAGGGATTATATCATAGACTACGCAGCCGCGCAGGTCACCTTCACCCCGAGGCGCCTCATCGCATCGGACTCCCGCATTGTGGTGGACTTCTCATACATCCGCAGGCACTACCCCCGGACGACGCTGGCGGCTAAGGGGAGGATGCGGCTTTTGGAGGGGAAGGTCCAGGCCTTTGGTCTCTGGATAAGGGAGGCGGAGGACGGCCGGAACCCGGTGGATTTCTCCCTCACCCCTGAGGCCCTGACCGCCCTCCGCGGGGCGGGGGACGACCCCCGGAAAGCGGGCTTCCCGGGGGCGGAGCCAATGCAGGGGGGGGCCTACAGGGCCGTCCGGGACGAGGGGGGCCGGGAGTACTACGAGTACGTGGGGGAAGGGCTGGGCACGCACAGAGTTAGGTTCTGGTTTGTGGGAGAGGGAAAGGGGGAGTACCGATACCTCGGGGCGGGTGTTTACCGTTACGTGGGCCCTGGGGAGGGGTCGTACCTGCCTGGGACCTTCCTCCCCCTTCCCGAGCGGAGGGAGCTCTGGACCGTAGGCCTCAGATTGCAGCCCCTCGATGGGGTCTACGCCGAGGGGGAGTGGGCGGCGAGCGTCTGGGATCGCAACGTCCTCTCCCCTTCGGACGACGGGGACAACATGGGCACCGCATATCGTTTAGACTTGCGGGCTGGGAAGGGTCCCTGGGAGGTCCAGGGGGTGCTCAGGCGCACAGGGAAACGCTTCTCCCCCCTGGACCGGGTGTACGGGGCGGACCGGGAGAGGGATTGGGGTTTTCCCTCCTCCATGCCCTTGGGAGAGGAGAGGGAGGGGGAGGTCTCGGCGGCGTATCGCCCCACTCAGCACACCGGCGTGCGGCTCAGATATGCCAGGCTCAAGCGGGGGAGCGACATCTCCGTGCGCAGGGGGGTGGAGGTCTGGACCCGGGAACCGGGAAGGCCGGAGGTGCGGCTTTTGGAGGAGCGCATAAGGGGGTCCTCGGGCCCCATCCTCAGGAGGAGGGCGACCCTGAGGTACAGGTGGTACATCGATCCCTACCTCTCCTACGAGCTCGAATCCGCCCCCTTCCTGCGGTACTACAGATGGGAGGGGGGAGCTTCTGTCCGAGGGGAGGGGTGGGAGGGCGAGGTGGGAGATCGGAAGAGCACACG
>DTXA01000113.1 GCA_012962735.1 Candidatus Latescibacterota bacterium | reverse complement strand
CAGGTGGTTAGAGCGCCTGCTTGACATGCAGGAGGTCGCTGGCTCAATTCCAGCATCGCCCACCATTATTATTTTTTGTAGGCGAGCCCCTCCACCACCCTGCGTACCTCCCTGGCGACTATAAGCTCCTCGTCCGTGCGTATAACTAAAACCTTGACATGGCTCCTCTCATCCGAGATCATTCCTTCACCTTCCAACCTCCGGTTGCGCTTAGGGTCCAACCGGACCCCTAAGAACCCCAGATCCTTGCATATCCTCTCCCTCACCTTCCATCCCCGCTCCCCTATACCTCCAGCGAACGCCAGCGCGTCTAAACCTCCCAGAGCGGCCGCATAGGCCCCTATGTACTTCTTCACCCCGTAGCAGAACGCCTCCAAGGCCAACCTTGCCCTTTCGTCGCCTTTCTCGGCCGCCTCCTCCAGGTCCCTCACGTCCCCACTGATCCCCGAGAGCCCCAAAAGCCCCCCCTGCCGGCAGAGCAGCTCGGCCATCTGGACTGGGGAGAGCCCCTCGTGCTCCATCACATACAGCACAGCGAACACGTCCACATCCCCGGTCCTGGTAGCGTTGAGCACTCCCTCCTGGGGGGAGAACCCCATAGAGGTATCCACCGATTTCCCCCCCGATATAGCGCACACCGATGAACTCCCCCCAAGATGGCAGGACACCAGCCTCAGCCCTTCGCTGGAGACCCCGAGCATCTCCGGAACCCGCTCGGAGATGTAACGGTGGGACGCCCCGTGGAATCCGTACCTCCTTATCCCGTACTCTTCGTACCACCTGTATGGCACCCCGTAGATGTAAGCGTAATCCGGCATCTCCCTGTGGAAAGCCGGCTCGAAGAGCCCTACCAGCGACACCTCCGGGAGGAGCTCCCGGAAGATGCGCACGGCCCGGACATAGGGGGGATTGTGGATCGGGGCCACAAAGTTATACTCCTCCATACGGGAGAGGACCTCCTCGGTCAACAAGTACGCCCCGGGCTCTCCCCTCAGGTGCACTGTCTTGAACCCCACGGCGGAAAGCCTGGAGAGGTCCCCGATGGCCCTCTCCACATATCCCAGGGCGTTCCTTATGGCCGAAGGATAGTCCAGCACGGAGACCTCGCCCTGGAAGGCCTCCTCCCCCCGCACCCAGTGGACGGACGGGGACGAAGTCTCACCCACCCGTTCTATCCTCCCCTCGGCCAGAACCGTCTCGTCTTCCATATCGAACAGTTTGTACTTGAAGGAAGTGCTCCCCACGTTTGCCACCAAAATGCGCATAGCTGCCCCCTCGATCCTAAGGGATCAATTCCTTCAACGCCTCCAGCACATCCTCGGTGGTTATTCCCCGTATACACACCCTGTCCCCCCTCGGACAAGGCCGCTCCCCGTGTAGGCTGCAGGGGGAGCAGGGTAAGTCCACCGTCAAGGCCCTTCCCTTAAGGGGCGCAAAGCCCAGCTTGGGGTGGGTTGGCCCGAAGATGGCCACCGCCGGGGTCCCCACGGCGTTCGCCAGGTGGACCGGGCCGCTGTCGTTGCCCAGCAGTACCGACGCCATGGACAGCACCCCAGCCAGGGTCGGAAGGTCGGTCCTCCCGACCAGGGAAGGCACCTTACAACTGGTCCGCACCTCCCCGGCGAAATCCCTGTCCCTCTCGTCCCCCACCAGGACCGCCCCGATGCCTCGGGCCCTCAGTTCTTCTATCACCCGTGCGAATCCTTCCGAAGTCCACCTCTTGGTCGGCCACCTTGCCCCTGGGGCCACCGCCACGAAGGGCCTGGATACCCCCGCGAGCAGCGTCTCCGCCCGCTCCCAGGCCTCCCCGGACACGAAGACCCTTGGCGTCCCCCAGGCCCGGACACCGAGGGGGGCCAAAGCCTCGAGGTACCTCTCCACTGTGTGGAGGACGGGCTGGTCCGTCCTGCCCCGCACTAGGGCCTTCCGGTGCCTCCGGGCCTTGGGGTATCCAAGCCTCCTCCGAGCAGGTAAGAGGGCCGATATCAGCCAGGTCCGGGGGATACGATGCAGGTCCAGGACGAGGTCGAAACCTTCGACCCTCAGCAAAGCGGTTGGGAAGAGACGCCTGCGATCCCAGGAGATCACTTCACTTATCCGGGGGTCATCCCGCAGCAGGGCGCCGTACGGGGGTCTGGTCAGCCAGATGACATCGATCGAAGGGAAGTGCTCTCTTAAAGGCTCAAGCACAGCTGTGGCCAATGATACATCCCCCAAAGAGCTCATCCGGATCACCAGACACCTCACAACACCGTTCCTTCTAATCTGAGCTTTCCTGTCTCCTCCTCCACCTCTACGGGGTACTCCCCGTCGAAACAGGCCGTACAGTAATCCTCAGGGGCCCCGGGCATAGCGGCTAACATCCCCTCCTTGGAGAGGTACCCCAGGCTGTCCGCATCGATGAACCCCCTTATCTCCTCCACCGAGCGCCGGGAGGCGATCAACTCACCGTGGGTCTGGA
This sequence comes from Candidatus Latescibacterota bacterium, assembly GCA_012962735.1. Taxonomy (GTDB): domain Bacteria; phylum Latescibacterota; class 4484-107; order B68-G9; family B68-G9; genus B68-G9. The sequence goes on along the minus strand of DTXA01000113.1, from coordinate 12,509 downwards.
AGTCCATCCCGTAGAAACAGGGGAAGCGGATGGGAGGGCAGGAGACCCGCACGTGGACCTCCCTGGCCCCCGCCTCCCTGAGCATCCAGACGAGCTGGCGCATCGTGGTGCCCCTTACGATGGAGTCCTCCACCACTACCACCTTCCTGTCGTTCAATACCCCACCCACTGGGTTGAACTTGACCTTGACCTTGAAGTCTCTTATCGACTGGTCCGGCTGGATGAAGGTGCGGCCCACGTAGTGGTTGCGTATCAGGCCTATATCGTACTTCAAACTGGAGCGACTGGCGTACCCCAAGGCCGCGGTGTTGCTCGAGTCCGGAACCGATATGACTATGTCGGCCTCTGCAGGGTGCTCCAAGGCTAAGTTTTTGCCCAACTTTCTTCTGGTCTTGTCCACGTAGTCTCCGAATATCCTGCTGTCGGGGCGGGAGAAGTAGATGTACTCGAAGATGCAGAAAGCCCTGCGGGGAGGTTCGGGGAAGGGGAAGAGGGAGATCATTCCCTCCTCCCCGAAGACGACGACCTCGCCTGGCTCTATGTCCCTAACGTATTCGGCGCCTATCAGATCCAGGGCACAGGTCTCGGAGGCAGCTATCCACGCCCCGTCCAGCCTTCCAAGGCTAAGGGGTCTGAAGCCGTATGGGTCCCTGGCGACTATGACCTCGTCCTTCGCGGCGAAGAGCAGGGAGAACGCCCCCTTCACCCGGTTCAGGGCGTCGACGATGCGTTCCACTGTCGAGCCCTTATCCGACCTTGCGGCCAAGTGGACTATAACCTCGCTGTCCATGGTGGTCTGGAAGAGGGAGCCGGTCCGTTCGAGCCCCCTGCGGAGGGTGTACGTATTGGTGAGGTTTCCGTTGTGAGCGATGGCCAGCGGCTCCCCCTTGCAGTTGGCTACGAAGGGCTGGACGTTGGTCAACACGCTGGCCCCTGTGGTGGAGTACCTCGTATGGCCTATGGCTAAGTGGCCCTTTAGGGCCTTTAGAACCTCAGGCCCCGGGAACACCTCGGCCACCAGGCCCATCCCCTTGCGCTGATACAGTGTCCTTCCGTCGCCCGAGACTATTCCGGCCCCCTCGTCCCCCCTGTGCTGGAGGGCGTACAGGCCAAGCCATGTGACTCTGGAGGCCTCCCTATGCCCGTATACCCCGAATATGCCACAGCACTCCCTCAAGTATTCCATCTCAAAGCTCCTGTATCTCGGCCATTACGCTTGCGTCTGTGTACGGGGCCGCTGAACTCCAACGTCTTATCGGTGAGCTTATCTAATATATCCCCAAGAAATGTTCGTTCACCTTAGAGAGGCCCCTTGAAGTATCTGAGCTATAAAGCTCCCCTTGTCGGGCTATTCCAGGATATCCCTCACCACTCCCCCGTTAGCATGGCGGGGCGAGTCCATCCCTGTGAGGAGACAGGAGGTGGGGATTACGTCCTTCAGATGTATGGGATGTGGGAGGAATAAGCCCTTACGCACGCCCGGACCTGAGAAGAGGAAAAAGGCGTGCATATCCCCTAGGGAATACGAAGAGGTGGGATGGGAGAGGCCATGTGTCCCACCTGTAGTGCCCCATTTACCGATGGAAGGGGGCACCACGTATCCCCCTTTCTCTATACCCCCCCGGTATGGGGCAGTCTCGTATCCCGCCCTCAGGCAGAACACGAGGTCCCCGACCGAGCTCGGGGAAAGACCGAGAAGGGGTGCTTCTTCCCTCCTCAAGACCATGGCCACGGGCATCGCCCCTCTCTCCTCATCGATTATCCCGTGGAGGACCTCCACTACCCTGTTCCTCAAGCTTTCGTATTCTGGAGAACTCTTTCCAATTCTTTGGCTTATAAGTATATTGAAGGAATCCACCCTCACCTCTCCATCTTCGGGGTTCTCCGGATCGAGGACCCCCGCATCCGCTAAGGCGTTCTCTACCAAAACGCTCCTTCTCTTCAGACAGTGGCCGTGGTCGGAGACCACCACCAGAACGGTATCCTCGCCTAAGGCCTCTGAGATTCCCCCCACCAGCCCGTCCACTAGGAAATAGGTCGTGCGGAAGATGTCCCAATACCTCCGGGAATTTCTCGGATTGTACTCGTCGGACTCCGGGTCTATAAGGGACCAGAATTTGTGTTCGATGAAATCTGGAAAGTGGCACTCCATCATGAAGAGGTCCGGACCCCTGGTCTCCATAAGGTGACGGGCCGCCCGCACCAACCACTCCACATGGTCCTTCGCCTCCTCAAAGTATGTCTCCATCCACCCGGCTCCTAAGAGTATGCGGCCCGGCGTCCCTACGTAAGGCCCGCAGTTCTCGTATAGTTCCTCTGTTATCCCCTCGGGGTACGAGAAGCCCTCCACAGGATAAACCTCGCTTCTGTAAAGCCTCAGCCTGTCCCCCCTTGGAGAGAGGAGCATGAGTTTGAAACGGAAAGCCGCCTTGACCCTCTTCCCCTTCCACTGAAAGGTATGGACCAGAAAGTCGCTCCATCCCCCTTCCCTGAGGATGCAGAGAGGATTTCGGCAATCTTTCCTGTTGTTTATAAGAACTTTGCGATATCTTCCCCTCTCCGGCAGGAGGAGCACGAACAGACGCAGGAGCTCCCTCCGGTCGTCGTCGGTCCTCACCGAGATCTCCCCCTCCAGGGGCGCGGGAGTTGCATCAGGGATGTCCTTCCAACCCCTCGCCGGGGAGAGCTCCACCCCCATACTCCCTACCGTCCCGTGCATCCCCCCCACGTACTCCACCCTCTCCCCAACCAGGTGCATCTGGGCCATGGCTAAGCGGAAGAAGGAGGGGAGGTTCCCCCCCTGGTCGAAGATCACCCCCGAAGAGAAGTCTCTGGGCCACGTCCCGGGGTACCTCAAAAGCACGCTGCATCCACTCTGCCTCTCCACCGCCTGCCAGATGCTCTCCGCCTTCCTCAAGCGGGTATCGTACCGGAACACATCCACCCCATGGAGGAAGACGTCCGCCCCGGTAGCTATGGTGGTCCAGTTGGTAGGTGTGTGGGTGGGGAAACTGGGTATGGCTCTGCCGTAGGTCCCCTTCTCCATAAGCTTCTCAAAGTAAGGCATAACGCCCTTCTTCACGAAACGGTAAGTGAGGGTCGGAACCAGGGAATCCAACCCGATCACTACCAATTTCCTCTCCATAGTAGCCTCCTACGGAAGATGGCGAAACGTCTCAACGGAGCTGCGAGGTCGCAAGCCAGGCCCCCAACAGGACCCCAGCCCCATCTGCGGCCAAGTCTCTCCAGCTGAACCTATCCCCCCTCCGGCTGTCCCTCAGTTCCTTTCCCAGCCCCAGAGCCGCACTCAGGAACAGCGCCCCACCGAGAGCTCTGTCGTGGGGCACGTCTAAGGCCCTGGACCCGGTGTAGGTCAGCCCCACCAGCCCGAAGCTGAAGGCCAGGTGGAAGAACTTGTCCTCGGAAAACCAACTGTCCTCAGCGCTTGGAGATGTCAGGGTTAGGGTGAGGATAAGGGCTATATTCATTGTCCAGAGATCCCCAAGGCATCCACTATCTTTATGGCTTTGTGGAGGTCGGGGAGAAGTATAAAACGCACACCAGCGGGGGTCAGGTAGAACTTGTCCCGACCTTCCCTATCAGGCCGAGGTCTATGCTATAGTTGGTGTACATCCTCAGGCCGTCTTGTCGGATGTCCGTTCGAAGTCCATTAGGATATCTGGGACCCCTTAACCTGTACCTTCATCTACGACCTCTACCACAGCGTCGTGTATAAGAGGCCTGAGGCGCAGAAACCCCTCCCTCTCCCGGGTAGGATGCACCCTGTTGGTCAGAAGCACCACCACGAGGTCCCTCTCCGGGTCGGCCCAGAGGGAGGTACCAGTAAAGCCCGTGTGTCCGAATGAGGAGGGGGAGAAGAACCTTCCCGAAGACCCACCCTCCGAGGGAGTGTCCCACCCGAGTGCCCGTGGGCTTCCAGGAGGTCTCCGGGTGAACAGGCGCACCGTCTCCTCCCGGAAGAGCTTCCGGCCTCCGTAGATCCCCCCATCTAAAAGCATCTGGGCGAACCTGAACAGGTCGCCTGCCGTGCCGAAGAGCCCGGCATGTGGGGCCACCCCTCCCATGGCCCATGCATTCTCGTCGTGGACCTCCCCCCAGATAAGCCCTCCGCGCTCGTGCACGACTTCGGTGGGGGCGATGCGGTGCCTGAGGGAAGGGAGAGGGTTGAAGAGGGTATCCCGCATCCCTAAGGCATCGAGTACCCTGCGCCTGCAAAAGGCGTCCAAGGTCTCTCCCGAAGCTCGCTCTAACACCGCCCCTAAGAGGATCATCCCAAGGTCGCTGTATACGGCCCTGGCCCCCGGAGGGGCCTCCAAAGGAATGCCGCAGATATGCTTTAAGAAGCTCTCCTTGCCCCGTGCCCTCTTGTACAGGTCCGCCCAGGCCGGAAGCCCCGAGGAGTGAACCAAAAGGTGACGCACGGTCACCAGCTCCCTGTCCCCACCCCGAAACTCCGGGATGTAGGCGCAGACCTTCCCGTCCAAGTCCAGCTTCCCCTCCTCGTACAGGGCCATAGCCATGGAGGTGGTGGCCACCACCTTGGTAAGCGAAGCCAAGTCGAAGATGGTATCGAGCCGCACCGACGGGGAATCTGGCTCGTAGGTAAACCGCCCAAACGCCCTGTGGAACCGCACCTCCCCCCATCGTGCCACCAAGACCACACCCCCGGGGAACGCCCCCTCTGCGATTCCCTTCAGGACCAAGGAGTACACCCGATCCCAAGTATCGCTCGCCATCTCCCTCAGGGTGGGAGTACGACACGGAAGCCGAGGTCGCTGAACCTAGCGATGGGGTCATCCATCGCCCGGCAGGAGGCGCGGCCGTACCAGGCGGGAAAGCCCCAGGACCCCCCTTTGAGCACCCGGGCCAGCCCCGAAAGGGGCCCAGAAGGGTCCCGACCGGGGCTCCAGGAGTAGAAATCCCTCCCGTACCAGTCCAGGCACCACTCCCACACGTTTCCAGCCATGTCATACAACCCCAAGGCGTTGGGGGGAAAGCTCCCCACCGGGGCCGTGGTCCAGTATCCATCTGCGTCGTCCTGACCTGGGTCGTAGTTCATCCAATACCTGCCGTCGTGGTAAGGTCCCTCGTCCCCCCAGGGGTACCGCATCCGCATCCCCCCAGCCCGAGCAGCGTACTCCCACTCTGCCTCGGTGGGAAGCCGTCCTCCGAGCCACTCGCTAAAGGCCATAGCCCCGTACCAAGTTACCAAGGTCACCGGGTGGTACTCGTATCCGGGGCGCACTCGGAAGCCTTGGCCGTCGTATATAATGCGGTCCTCCCAGCTCCTACAACCTGTGCAGACCAGATCGTATATCAAATCACCCCGGTAGTATACCAGCTCCCAATCCATTGCGATGTCGTCCTGCACGGCGTTCAGGAAATCGGCGAATTGGGCGTTGGTCACCTCGTACTTGCCCATCCAAAAGCTTCCCATCTCCACCGTGTGTACGGGCCTCTCGTCGTCATCCCCATCTCCCCACAGATCCCCCATCTCGAAGGTCCCCGGCTCGATGAAGAGGAAGGCCACACCCTTCACAACCCTTTCCCTTTCCCCTTCCGGAGGGCCCAGACTCCCTTCACCGCAGCCTACGGCCAACAGAAGTGGGAGGAAAAACTTCTTCAGTCGCACAGGCAATCACCTCCGTAAGAGGCTCGGTCCTTCAGAATCCCCCTGTGAAGGCCACTGTACCCTTGGCCCTGTGTAGGACCTTCCTGCGATGGTCCATAGCCTCGAGGTATAAGACGTACATCCCCGTAGGAAGCCGCTCCCCTCTATCGTCCCGGCCGTCCCAAACCGCCCTTCCCTCCCCCCCGGAGGGGACCTCTTCAAGGAGCTTCCGCACCCGCTGCCCTCGGACGTTGAACACCCAAAGCCGTACCCAGGAAGCCTCGGCTGGGACCCTGTAAGTGATAAGGGTTCGGTCCCGGAAGGGGTCCGGGCTGGCCGAGACCGATGCCGAGGCGGGAAGGGCCTCCAAGAAGGTGCTGTTACGTCCCCCCGGTGTCCCCCCTTCCGGGACCGAACAGGGGGCCCAGGTATGAGGGTCCATAGAGGTCAAGGTCGGGTTGACCCGCTCTAAGGAGGCATCCCTCCCCTCGGTCCAGTCTCCCTCGTAGGACATATGGTCCACGAGCCTTCCCATCTGGTCGAACAGGAAGACCTCATCCCCGTCGTCGTTCAGGGCGGGCCAGGAGCTTGGGCGACATCCCTCCTCGCCGAGGATGAGGTACCCGTAAGGAGGGAGGGGACAACCCGGAAGCCTCCTCCTGTGTAGGGTATCCGCATCCGAAAACGACCAGCCAACCAAAGTGATCGTATCTCTCGAAATGTTATACAGTTCCACCCACTCATCTCCCCGGAACATCACCTCATTGATCACCACCCTCCCCTGGTACGGGCTGGGGAGCGTAGCCTGAGGGGAGACGCTGTTGGGGAGGCCGGGAGTCCCCCCCTCCACCCTGGAGTCCCTCCAGTTATCCGGGCGGTCCCCCCTATCCAATAGTGCCTTCTCGTCCGAGTATCCAGGGCGGTTACCCAGGGAATAGACGTACCGGGCCACCTCCTGGCCCTCAGGGTCCACGAGGCGCACTGGCTCGGGGGATGTGTTGCTCCATCCCCCCTTTCCAAAGGAGGCGTCGTCTACCGTCAGCAGGAGAGCCTCAGGTGGGAGGGGGTCGTAAGTCGTGGAGCGCTCGGGGTACCCGGAGTCCAAGACCAGGGCAAACTGGCCCGGGGCCAGAAGGGTGCCCCTATCAAGGGGCTTTATCCTGTCCAACTCCTCCCCGTCCCCGATCCGCCAACCCCCCAAGTCCACTGTGTCCGGCCCGGTGTTATACAGTTCCACGAATTCGTCGTAGTACTCGCTCCCGGCCGGATCGAACATCACCTCGCTGAGCACGACTTCCCCTTCAGCTTCAAAAGCCAAAAGAAGGAGCGCTGAAAAGATCATGGGACTTCCCCTGGTCCGCCACCTCAATCTTCCAGAAGTACCAAGCTAGCCGGAGCCAAACCTGTCCGTAGCTTCACCGCTACACTGTTTCAGTCTCATTTGCTGCAAAAGTTTCCATACCGGTGGTCAACCACCTGCCGATAATCCTTAGGATCTCCTTTTTCATCTCTAAGTTCTGGCGTCGAACGGGGATCACATCTACTATATCAAACCCGCATCGGGCCACGACCTTCTCTAAACTCGCCGCACAAGACGGGGCACCTCCTCCACCCCCGCCAGCTACACATATACCCACGGCCGGTTTATCCGCGATCCCATGTCTGCCTCTCTCGTGCATACATGTCCGACGCAGACGATCCAGAAAGGCCCGCATGCTCTCGCTCAGGTCGCTGAAGTATACAGGCGTGGCGAACACCACGGCGTCCGCACCTTTGATCTTCTCCACTACGGCCGCGAAGTCATCCTCGATCACACATCGCCCCTCCGTCCGACAGATGCCCCATCCCGTATCCTCACATTGACGGCATCGCTTGATATTTCTCTCCGTCAATAAGATTGTCTCGGTTGTGCTTCCAGCCTGAGATGCCCCCTGAAGCAGAGCGTTCGTAGCTTGAGCAGTTCTCCCCTTAGGGTTCCGACTTCCCAATATAGCTACGATGTGCATCGTTATACCCTCACAATAATATGTGTGAAGTATCCAGATCGCTCTGTTCTTTGCTCTGTGGTCCTGGACAATACTTCAGAATTCCTTCAAGCTACGGCTCATCTAACTCTCGCATCAGATCCAGACAACTGATCTCCCGGAAGGGCATTTACAGGGGGTAGAGGTCTGTGCGCCAGGCCCGCATCCTCCATGGAGCGCCACGAAGCCGTCCGGCTGCAGGGACGCAGCCCCGATGCACTCCACCCCAGCGTCGTACGGACCGCCGTGGTGATACATGGGTGGAATACCACATCTTGAAGAGGCCAGGTTCCGGGTCACGCAGTACGGTGCCATATAGGTGGACGCGCATGAATTCGTAAGGGCGTTCGGGGCGAGGGATCGGATTGCCCTCGTACTTCACGGGCTGTCCCATGCGTTGCTCAAAACCCTGGACGTATTCCACAAGAAAAGGAATTCGATCATGCTTCCCCTTTGCCGTGTTGAATGCTGAAAGTGTATCTCTAGGAAAGGCCTACCGCCCGGCCCTCAGGAGCTCGGCGATCGGCAGAAAGATCGCAGGCCCCATCGCCGGACTACCGCATAAATTCGTACGGGAGAGGACTGCCGAATATGAGAGGGCCTGTAACCCGGATGGTGATGTTGCCCCGCACGGTCACCTCCACTGTGGCCTCGGGCTGAAAATGATGATATCCTCTGGTATCATCCGGACTACTACGGGCCTTAAGATGTAGCCTCACAACGGTGCCGTTCTTCAGGTCGACCTGGGTCACGTCCTTGGTCTCCCCCGGTGGGACTTCGGTCTGGACCTCCCCCTGTTCTCCATGTATGTAGACCACCACGTCCACGGTGGCCTTGGAATCGTTCCGCACGAAAATCCGGCCTGTGTCCGATGGGCCGGCCCCTCCACCTCCCCCACACCCGACCAACATCCAGCACAGACCCAGCGCCGCTCCGAAGAAGCTCCGTCTAACCATGGCCATCACCTCCTTGTGAGCAATATACACGATGCCAGAAGGACTGTCAATATATACGGAAACTTTCTGATATTATGATAGTTACAACATCCCCTTGCGCCTCCTTATCCCCCACTCAACTGAGAGCGGGAGGACCGCTGCCAACAGAAGCCCCCATCCTCTCTGGACCTCGAACCCGTAAGCCCTGGGGACATCCACCTCCTCTAAGTCCAAACGGTTGAGGAGGGAATCCGCCTCCTCCCCCGGGAAGTACAGCCCCCCGGAGCGCTCCGCTATCAGCCGGAGGACCTCCTCGTCCCCTTCCGGTTTCGTATCCTCCACCGAGAACGGCTCCACTAAAAGCACCCCCTCTGCCCAGCCCAGCTCTTCCCCTCCCTTCCGGGCGGCTACCGTGAAAGGATACTCCCCGGATGGGAGTCCATCAAGCGTGGTCCCGTACTCGCCCCAACCCCTATCCGTCAGGAGCACTTCTTTCCCAGCTATATACAGCAGCACCGTGGCCCCCTCTACCGGCCGAAAGAGCCGGTCGTAGACCCAGCCCGAGAAGGGGACGGGCTCGCCGCTTCGGTAGACCGGGTTCTCGGGGCCGATGTGGACCCCCCCTAAGGCCCTCTTTGAGAGCCACCGGATGAGGCCCTCGAAGATGCGGGAGAAGGCCCTGTTCGTCCCCCCCACCCCCCACATCATAAGGTCCCACCTCCAAAAGGTGGCACAGGCGAAGGCCGCCACCTTCCCCCTGCCGTAAGACCGGAACGCCATAACTGGCTGGCGGGTTCCGGGGTGCACGGCCAAGGCGACCGCATCGGCCCTCAACGGCCCGGTGGCGTTCCAGGCTAAAAGGGGTGGAAGCTCCCCCCACATCCTATCCCCCTCCTCCGAAGGCAGGAGGGCCGGATGTCTCCTGCCGGAGGGCGTGCGTTCCAGGATAAACGGGCCCTCGTACAGGCGGGGCTTCGGAGCCGGTTCGAACGGAAGCAAGTCGGCCACTGCCGAGGGGCCGAACGCCCGGGAGCCGCCCAGGGCCAACAGCCCTCCACCCTCCCGTACGAAGCGGCGTAGAGCCGGGGCGAGGGGTTCGAGGGGCTCAGAGGGGAAGTCCAGCAGGACCACCACATCGTATCCCTCCGGTGAACCAGGGGTCCTCCCGCGGTAATACGTTCCGCCGTCCCTGAGCACGAAGGCGTCCACCTGGAAGTCCCTGCGGCCTCCCCAGAGCCGTCTCAGGAAGGCAAGGTCCGGGCTGGGTCCACCGACCAAAAAGAGCACCCTCACCCTTCGGTCCGACACCGAGATCCGGAGAAGGCGGCGGTTGTCCCCCTCCACCGCCTCCCCCTCCAAGAGGGGCGCCCGGAGGAGGTACGTGTGAGGTCCGAGTTCTGCGGGCTGGGCGGCGAGCACCATCTCCCTCTCCTCTCCATCCCCCGGCAGCCTCACCTCCCGTCGGTCCACTACCTTCCCCCCCTCCACCAGCTCCACAGCGACCCTTTGTCCCCTCATCCCCCAGGCCCTTAGCACGGCCGTGACCCGGAGCGTATCTCCCAAGTACACGATGGGGGTGGCCCTCACCTTGGCGATCTGAAGGTTCCTCACCTTCAGCGAGGCCCCCACCCCTAAGACGTACACCGGTACCCCGAGGTCCCGGGCCGGGGCAACCGGGTCCTCGCCTATGTTGTGAGCGCCGTCCGAAAGCAACAACACTGCATCCGGCTGCTCCCCACCGTCGAGGGCCCCCAGATACCGGAGTGCCCCCCCTATATCGGTGGCCGGTCCTTCAGGGGAGAGAAAACTCAGCTCCTGCCAAGGGACCGGGCGAGGCTCCCTGGCAAATGCGTACGCCCTCAACTCGGCCTTCCTCCGAAGGTTCCGTAGAGGCCCCTCTAAGAGGCCTCGCAGGACCTCAGCCCTGCCGTAAAACCCCATGCTCGAGCTTTCGTCCACGAGCAGGGCCAATTTGGGTTTCTCCCGACTCCTCCCTTCCCACCTCACCCCCGGCTCAGCGAGGAATAAAACAACGGCAGTAAGTCCTATCAAGCGCAGTCCCAAAAGCGCCCTCTTCAGAGCCGGGGCGACGGGGGGATTAGTGTGACGGTAGGCCCAGAAGGTCAACCCCCAGGCCAAGGCCAGGCCGACCCCTAAAGCGATCTCCTTCACCGTCTCCTCCTAAGCCAACCTTTCAAAGAACAGATGAGGAAACTGGCCGCTGAAACGAGGATTATGGTCGCACCGGATGCTATATCCAGAACCACAGAAAGCCATAACCCGCAAAATGTAAATATAACCCCAAGGACGACCGAAAGCAACATCATGCGTTTGAGGTTACGAGTGAACTGTCTGCTTATTGCGGCCGGAATTGTCAAAAGAGCTATGACTAAGACTATCCCCACGATCCTTATCAGCACTACTACTGTAAGGGCTATAAGACATAATAGCACGAGGTACATAGATCTCACCGGAACTCCGACTACGGTCGCGAACTCCTCGTCGAAGGATGTCGCTAAGAACTCCTTATAGAGTAAGAACACCACTGATATCACTATCGAACAAAGGGCCAACATCAAAATTATATCTGAGTACGGCACCGTCAATATGTTACCGAAGAGGTCGGGGGCGTATCCTGGGCTCAGACCTATGAATATCACCCCCAAAGCCATCCCCCCCGCCCAAAGTATCCCTATAACCGTATCCTCCGGCAACCTCGTCCTCTTGACCACCAAACCCATACCTAAGGCGGAGGCGAGTGCGAAGGATATAGCTCCCCAAATTGGATTTATGCCCAAAATGTACCCTAACCCGATCCCTCCGAAGGCGGCGTGGGATATCCCTCCGCTTATGAAAACTATCCTGTTCACGACCACGTAAGGGCCGATTATCCCGCAGACGACGCTGGCCAAGACCCCGGCTATGAGGGCGTTCCTCAGGAACTCAAACTGTAAAAGCTCTACCATCTCCCTCACAGGGATACCCTACCCCAATCTTATGTCTACAGACTCGTCGAACTGTCTACAAGCAGTTTATATCCGCCACCTCCCGCACGATCTCGGCAACCAACTCGCAGTACTCCGGCTGGTACTTCTCACAGAACGTGATCCAGCGTACGAAGTTCTCTAAGAAGTCCCTGGCGTTGGGACAGATGTCAGCGCTGTACCTGTACTCCCTCGATGCGGGCGGCATAGAGTACGGATACACCTTGTTGCGGGCCTTATCCTGGAGGAAGGCCATGGCAGCTGGCATAAGAAGGCAGTACTTCCTAAGTCCCGCTCCAGGGATGCCGGCCTCTGCGAACTGTCGGGTGAACTCTTCTACCGTCAGGGCCAGAGTGCATCGGTGCGGGGGAAGGGAGGGGCAGGACTCGAGAACACCTCCACGCCGCATTTCGCCCTCGCGAGGAACTTTTCGGGGTTAAGACCTGCCTCCATGGCTCTGCCTCCGACCTGTTCATATCCTCTTATTTCTTTGACACATCCCTGAACTCCCTTTCCGAGCGACGGATGTCCCATTCAGCCAGCTCGTCAGGCAGTTCCCTCCTATCCCTGAAATCCGGCACCCGGACGACCTCCCCGTCGTGCTGGGCGCTCCACACCGCTAACACCCCGGGAAGGGTATAGTCCACCCCACGATACACATCTATAGGGTTGGGCTTGCCGTGCAACACCACGTCTAAGAACTCCCTCGCCAAGAACCAGTCCGCGCCCCCGTGCCCGGACGTTATGGCCTCTACAGGACCCTTGAGGTGCTCCGTGGCCCAGGGCATTCCAGCCCAGCCCTTCAAGTTTTCGTCCTCGTTCCAGTACGCCCCCAGCTCGGCCGTCCCGCGGGGGGTCTCCACGGAGCCCTTGGTTCCGTAGAGCGTGTACCACAGCGTCGTCGGATGGGCCACGGAATGCCCGCAGGCGACCT
>DTXA01000112.1 GCA_012962735.1 Candidatus Latescibacterota bacterium | reverse complement strand
AGATAAGCATGGAATCGGTCGAGGAAAGCCAGGTCCTGCATTTCACCAGGGAAGGGTGTAAACAGATGACTTGTGCGCAAGGTGGTTTCAATGTCTATGTTGATGTTGCCGATAAAGACCAGAGCTGCCAGGGCAGAAATCTCTTCCCTTCCCCTACTGAAACTGCCGGATTCCATGTAGTCTTTGAGCAAGTTGATCGCCTGAGGGTTAGCAAGACGTGTCAGTCCTGCCACCTCATCGAAAGCGACCACATCCCACAGCCCGACCAGACCGATGCGCCCGCGCCCGACGTGGGAGATGAATAAACTTGGAACTGTGACCTCCCCGCCGGAAACCAAGATAGCGTAAGGGGAGATTTCCCGATACACGTAACTTTTCCCCGTCCCTCGTGGGCCGAACTCCACGAGGTTGTAGTTGTTCTCCACCAGCGGGATGAGGCGGGACAAATGGAGCATCTTCAGTCGCTGAGGTAGCGCTCCTGGCTCCAGACCCACGCTGCGCAGGAGCAGGTCCATCCACTCATTACGGGAGAAGTGCGTCCGCTTCTCCCTCACCTCCGCCAGAAGGTTGCCCCCCGCCAGTTGGATGGGACGAAGCTCCTGGATGACGAAGGGACGCAGTTCACCCTTGTGGACAAGCTCTGGGTCATACGTTAACTCCACTACAGCCCAAATCCCACCTCCCAAGAGCCTTTCGTAGCGCCGGACCAACTCCTCGCTTATGTGTACCCTGTCGATCTGCAAATTTATAAGACTCGCCCAGTATTTGTCCTCGGTTTCGACTAAGCGAACCTTCACCTTGTCGATGACCCGGTGACTGCCCCGCTCACGCACCCGTGATTTGAACCATTCGGCTTGATCAGGACGGACATAATGCTCCGTTAAGATGCGCTTAACCTCCCGAAGTCCAGCCTCGATGACCTGCCCATCGGCAGAGGCGCAATACTTACCTAAGAGATATTCCAGAACATAGGCGGGCACGTTCATCTGCCCTTTAAGGTTGTTGACCAAATCCTTGCGCACAACACGCCCGGGAAAATGCTCTAACGCCTTTTCATCGAGGTCGTCCATGTCCCCTCACCCCGGGAAGTGGTCGTCCACGATGACGACGGTCCTCAGGCCGAACCCATCTGCACCATGTCCAGGAACTCCCACCTGTGTTCCACCAGGACCTTGTGGAACGCCTCAGCGTGAGCTCCGGACCGTTGGGGGGGCCGAAGGAATCGGTGCTGTGGCCGAGCACCACCCTCCTCCTGCACACGTCCACCGCCACCGTGTACTCCTCCGGGTCGTAGTATATCCCCCCTCGCGTGGGGACAGCTCCAGGGGCACCCCCTCCCGTACCCGTCGAACTGGAAGAGGCTCTGCGCCGGGACCGGCCTGGTCTGCTAAGCCCTCAGGTTCACCCCCTCGGCCCTCATGACCCTGCAGAGCACCTCCCTGAAGGTATCCACGGGGAGGTCGTCCCTCAGCTCCTCCGGCTGGACCATTATGGGGTAGAAGAAGTAGACGTGCGTCCTGTCGGGCGGGACATACGGGGGCTTCACTCCGGGTACCTCGAGCCTTTCGGTGAGGAGCCTGCCGTTCCTGCTCCTCCATTCGCTCATCTCGGGAAGCCTTCTAAGCTGCGACCTGGCGAAGGCCGCCTGAAGCGGGTCGGTGAGGCATGCGATGGGATATAAGCTTTTGTACATCTATCACCTTGCGACATAGAAGCTCTGTTACTTCGAGATATAACCTACTCCTGGGCTGCAAGCCCGTAGAAACCCGGAGATCGAACGCCTGGCTTGCGGGTCCCGATATTGTGCGTGGAGTGGTTGAAAAGGAGCGTCTCCGAGCTTCCATCCCTCCTCCTGAACCAAAGCACGGGAAGCTCGGGGTCGAAGGGACCAGTGGGCCTTACCGCGTCGTCCTTAGGGCCGGTCCAGTATATCGTGCCGTCTTCCAACAAAAGACGGCTGTTCTGGCCGACCGAGGATTCCTCCCCGAGCCAGAAGTACATATCGGCTTCCGCGGACTTTTTCATAGCTTTATCCACCGCCGATAGGATCGCATCCTGCAGGCGGGCGCAGAAGATCTCGTCCCTACATCACACGAGACGAGGCAGAGCTTCTCCTCCCCTTCCAGGACCACAGCACAAGCTCTGAGCTTGCCCTCCTGCCCGGAGGCATAGTGGGGGAGGATGCTCCCACCTATTACCATGGAATCGTCGGCCTGGACCTTGGCCGCTGCGGCGGAGGCCTTTATGCCTTCCATCGCCATCTCCCATCTTTTAATTTGCATTCCGCACTTTATACTTTGCGATGATATCCCTCATCCGGGCCCCGAGGATGCTCCTGCACCTCCCACAGAAGTCCGCCCCTTTCCTATCGGTATCCCAAATTGTGTTGGAGAAATGCATCACACAAGAGGGGTCAGGGCAATGCCTGAGGCCGAAGGAATGGCTGAGCTCGTGGACGGCCTCCTTCAGCGCCCGCAAGAGGAAGAGGGCTTTAGGATCGCCCGTCCTTTCTCCCCAGAACTCGGGCCTCAGACGGACGAGGGCTATTATGCCACCAATGCCGTTTAAGCTCGCCTGGCCGAAGATGAAGTTCAGTCCGGGCGCATAAAGGTCCTCGTCCACGACCCCGAGGGCCTTTACGGCGCCTTCTGGAAGCTGGAGGGAACCGAGGAGGGGTCCCGATAGGTACTGCCCGCGGGATGGGTCGTAGGCGTCTTTCGGGATGGGAGGGGGCTTAATTTTTCTTACACGTATGCCGAAGAGACGTTTGGGGAGTTCCCCCCTTAAGAACTCCAAAACCTCGTCCGGGACTTCGCCGAATGGTTGGAGGGCGATGTAAAGCCCTTCCATCTCTGTGTTCACCTCGGACTCTCGGCCACAGCCCGAGAAAAGAAGGATTGCGGCCAGGGCGATGACGGTAAGTGCCCCATAATTCTGAGCCATCAAAGTTTCTATACAACCGTCAGAGGGGCGAACTCTTCCTCTGTCAAACAAACCTTTAGCTCGGCGAGGATACGCTCATACGATCCTGAAGTAATCCACCAACACACACCGCCTCTGGCGGGTGAAGGTGCGGGCCGAGGTCACCCCCTCTCCCGTGGGGCCGGCGATGGAGAAGGAGATGTACCCCTCGCCTCCCACGCCGAGGCCAGCGTAGGATGGGCCGTTTTTCACGAAGATAACGGTATTGACGAGCTTGGCCATCTTGCTGAGGTTCGCTATGTTCCGAGAGTGCATTATGGCGGTGTGGTAGTAGCCGTGTTCCGCCTTTATGGCCAAGTCTATGGCCTCATCGATATTGTGAGTGCGCACGATCGGGACAAAGGGCATCATCTGTTCTTCCTGGACGAAGGGGTGCTCGAAAGGCGTCTCCGCTATGAGCAGCCTCACCCCCGGGTCCACGGAAAGCCCTATGGCCTGTGCCAGCACTGGCGCGTCCCTGCCTACGAGCTTCCTGTTCACCCTAAGGTGTCGGTCGGGGCCCTTTTCAAACGCCACCTCCGCCAGGGCGTCGGCCTGTTCTTTGGAGATCTCGTGGGCCCCGTTCTTGATCATCTCTTCCTTTAGCCTGTCCGCTATCCGCTCCACTACGAACACTTCTTTCTCGGCTATGCACAGTATGTTATTGTCGAAGGTGGCCCCATCAACTATGTCCTTTGCAGCCTTAGGTATATCTGCGGTCTCGTCCACCACCACAGGGGGGTTTCCAGGACCCGCGGCTATCACCTTCTTGCCGGAGTTCATAGCGGCCCTCACCACGCCGGGACCCCCAGTGACGAGGAGCAGGGCGACCTTTGGGTGGGAGAAGAGCTTTTGGGCGGTCTCTATGGAAGGCTCGGCCACGGTCGTCACCAGCCCCGACGGCCCTCCCGCGGATACGATGGCCTCGTGGAGCTTTCGGAGGGCGTAAAGGGACACCCCCTTGGCCCCGGGATGGGGGGCGAAAACGACCGAATTGCCGGCTGCTACGATGCTGATGGCGTTGTTGAGCATGGTGGGCACTGGATGGGTGGAGGGTAGCACGGCCGCGATCACCCCGTAGGGGGCCATCTCCACGGTTGTAAGCCCGTGGTCCCCAGACCAGGCGTGAGTGCTCAGGTCCTCTATACCTGGGGTGAGTTGGGCTGCTAAGAGGTGCTTGGTGATCTTATCCCTAACCTTTCCCATCCCGGTCTCCTCCCAGGTCCTCTGGGAGAAGTCCTCAGCGTACTCAACCCCCACCTTTCTCAAGGCTTCTATTATCTCCCTCCGCCTCTCCAGGGTAAGCTCCATCAGCCTACTTTGGGCCTCCTCCGCCGCCTCCACGGCCTCGTCCACAGTATCGAATACTCCCCCCCTGCCAGCCCGCAGTTTGGCGGCTGGCGAGGGTCCTCTGGAGGCGGCCAGTTCCCGCAACACTTCCTCTACGATGGCACGGACCTGTGCCTCGTTTATCTGCATATACCCTCCTTATCCCGCATCTGGGGACCTATGTCCCCTGGTGCTTACTGTATCGGACCTCCCCCTCTACCTCCAGCTGATCCACGATGGCCATTACGGCCGCGTCCACGGGTTTGTCCTTCGTGAACTTGGTGAACCTGGCCGAACTGCCAGTCACGCAGAGCACGACCTCCCCGTAACCGGCCCCGACTGTATCCACAGCTATGAGGTAGGCGCTCTTGGGGGTGAGCTCCATATCCAACTGTTGCACCACTAAGAGCTTGGTCCCCTGGAGCTTTTCGTCCTTCTGGGTGGCCACCACCGTGCCCACAACCCTTCCCAATATCATCCCTTACCTCCAGCTCGGATAGGCAGGGTATCCTCTAAGTCCGAGTGTGGCCGCGGGATCACATGTGCGGATATCAACTCCCCCACTCGCTGAGCTGCGGCCGTCCCTGCGTCCACAGCAGCCCGCACGGCCGCCACATCCCCCCGCACCAGGACGGCGCTCAGGCCTGCCCCTATGGCTCTCCATTGCACCAGGTGGACGTTCGCGGCCTTGACCATGGCATCTGCGGCCTCTATCATGGCCACGAAGCCCCTGGTCTCTACCATCCCTAAAGCCTCTTCCATCCTCCCCTCCCACGTGTTACGGAGTCTCGAGGATCACCCGGTCTACATCTTCGTGGGGATTGGGGATCACGTGGGCGGAGACCAGCTCCCCGATCCTCTGGGCTGCGGCCACCCCTGCGTCCACAGCAGCCCGCACAGCCCCCACGTCCCCCCTCACGATGGCCGTCACGTACCCCCCTCCGATCCTCTCGTACCTCTGGAGTGTGACCCTGGCGGCCTTGACCATAGCATCTGCGGCCTCTATCATGGCCACCAATCCACGGGTCTCGATCATCCCGAGCGCCTTCCCTTTGAGTTCCTCAGGCATGGTTACCTCCTTGGGTTTACTTCCCCAGTGTGGCTTCCTCTACACCTTACTCCCGTCTTACCCAGATGGGGCTCGACCACGCCATCTGGCTGTTGGCCTGGGTGACCCTCAGATAGCACAAGCTCTATGTGGGAACGGGTCCTGAGATCTCCCCAAGTGCCAGGTTCGTCCGTTGCGGGCATACCGCCACTTAGCTCCAAGCTCCCCTCCATCCTTCCCCCTATTTCAGGAAGTCCCAGACGACCGGCCCTTCGGCCTGGGAGGGCAGGGGCAGGCCGGACGCCCGGCAGAGCGTAGGAGCTACGGCGCTTAAGGGCACGGGCCTTTCCCGTCTATACCCCCGCTTGAGTCCCGGTCCGGCCACGACGAAGAAGGCGTCGGGCCTGTGCGTCCCCGAGTTGGCCCTCGGCCAGTCCCACGTGCCCAAGTCCACGTCGGGGGATTCGGCCGGTTCCCGCACGGGCGGGTCCTCCTGCCAAAGGAATATGTCCCCCACCCGATCTCCGCCTACACCCAACATCTCGGCGTCCTCCTTCCGGCATACTAAGTTGAAAAGGTGCCGGCCGGTGTGAGGGTCCCGCTGGTCCAAGAGGAACTGGATTATCTCCTCCCTGAGCCTTTCGAACTCCTCCCCCGGCTCCACACATCCCTCGGGGTCCCGCCCCTTGAGGTTCAGCCAAACGTAGTGGTGCCCTCCCGCATAGGTCTTGGTCTTAGGCCAATCTATCCCTCCGTCCGGCCTGCGGACCAGCCACCCTCGCTCTTCGAAAAGCCGGTTTAGGTCCGGACGTTGCCTCCCAGGAAGCTCCGTCGTGGCCCCATGGTCGGAGACCACGGCCACGATCGCTTCTTCGCTTGCGATTTCCAAGGCCTTCGCCACTATGGCGTCCCCCCATCCCATCACCTTATCCCACAGAGCCCAGCCTTCTCGAGCCCGTGCCGGGTCGTAGAGGGGATGGAGGGGATCAAGCATGAAGGCGCACAAGTGGTTCGTCCAGTCGGCTGTGTGCCACTTGAGGATACATAAATTCCACTCGTACCGGCCCAGTACGTACTCCAAAGCCCGGGCGAACCATGCCGAATAGTACTCCTGTTCCTCTAAGTATGTGACCACGTCCGATGCTCCTTCCATCACCACCTGCTGTCGGGATGGCTGGGTTATGAGCGGACCGCAGGCCTCCACCAGCTCCCGGCCGAGTTCCGGAGGTTCCGTAAATCCCTCGGTGGGGTAGATCTGACTTAGGTATAGGTGCAGGTCCTTTCCGTCGGATGAAAGCCGCAGCAGTTTGGCCCGGAATGCGGCCTTCACCTCTCCCCTATCCGTGGCGAAGGTGTGGAAGATCCACCCGCTGCGCTCTCCTACATTAAGCTCTGCCAATACCTTCGAAGCGTCTCGGTCCGGATGAAGGGAGGCACCTTCTGGCCGGAGCAGGGCGTAAAGCGGCCGGATGCTCCGGAACATGCTCTGATGCCCCGGCACTATAGGAAGTTCCACTTCCAACGCAGTCCCGTCGGGAATGCCCTTCCATCCCACAGCCGGCTTGGACGTCACCTGGAGCATATGGGCCTTCTGCCAGCCGGGGTCGGAGGTCGGAGGCAGTTCGGTCACATAAGCCCGGACCTCCTGAAGGGCTCTCAAGCTGTTGTCGGGCCTGCCGTCCTCCCCTATGTGGACCACATTTGGTGCGTTCACAGGGTAGGACTGGGGGTAATCGAACATTACGCTCCGCAGCCCAGCCCGGCCCGCGGCCCCCCAGAGCTGCTCCGCTAAGCACAGGTGGGAGGGGAACCCGCTTATCATCCGATCAAGTGGAGTGCCGGGCAGATGCAGACGCATATTACAACCGGTCACGGAAGGCGGTGCACCCGTCACGATCACAGGCCAGTTTGTGCCCGTGTCCACCGGGAAGAAGGAGCGGGCCTCTGCCGTACACCCCCGCTCCATCAGCCGGGCCACGGCCGGCATCGCCCCCCGCCGGACGAACGTCTCCAGCATCTCGAGGGACACCGAGTCAAGTCCGATCAACACGACCTTCCGCCTCGAGGGCATATAGGCCTCCTAAATAGCCCCAAGAAGTTCTCCGCTTCGCTCCGATACTTTTTTGGGGCCCCTAAAGCTCCCGGAGAGAGGGGCCACTTTAAAACGAGCTATCATCCTTTGGAGATATAAGTTTGCAGCGGGAACCTTCTGAGGGCGTTATACATAACGAAAAGCTCTACTGCGAAGGGTGGGAACCCCAAAAATCCTAAGACCGGCATCTCGAAGAGCTTGATGTTCCCTAGAATCGGTACGTCGTATATCCATTTAGCCGCAGCCCAGTAGTTCCAGAACTCCCAGAGCACCCCACATATGAGCCCGGCTAAAAGCAGGGCGGCGAACCTTCCGTACTCCCCCCGCTCCCAGTCCCTAAGGATCGATTCCCTTCCCCGGAGGTAGTTAATGGGGTCCAGCAGGAGGGCGAAGCCAGCCCAGACCAAGGCGGCCATATAACGGGCGTACC
Source organism: Candidatus Latescibacterota bacterium (assembly GCA_012962735.1). Classification (GTDB taxonomy): domain Bacteria; phylum Latescibacterota; class 4484-107; order B68-G9; family B68-G9; genus B68-G9. Next base: position 7,808 of record DTXA01000112.1, on the reverse strand, counting down.
GGAATGGGGAGATCAGAGGCAGAACCAGAAAGACTGCTCCGCAGAAGATGAAGCTGTACAGCATCCCCTTGGTCACCTTTATCCCGCGGCGGGGCCTTCGGAAGGGTGTCCACCCTATCGCCCACTCCGCGGTCTCGAAGACGGCTGGTATAATAGTGGCAAAGGACCAAGCATACCCGGAATACCTTACCCACAGCTGTTCAGGTAGGCCGACGTAGTGCCAGTTCCGGATGAAGAGGTTGTACCCCTCGAATATCTCCCATAACCCCACCGAAAGCGGGAGCATGAGGAAGAACTCCCTTGTACGGTCCATTACGAGGGAGCGGCCCCGCAGGCGATAGTTCCAAGCGTCCATAAAAAAGATGTAGCCGGTCCACGCTACAGGTGTGGTCCAGACCGTCCAGGGCCGCCAATCCAGCGCTAAGGCCAGCTTCACGAGAGCAATAAGCCCTATCCCGAAATATCCGTACAGGGGAAAGTTCCACCGCATATACAACCCCAAAAAGTATCGGAGCGAAGAACTTTTTGGGAGCCCCGAAATCATAAAAGGCTTAAGCCCGCTCCACCACCTCCTCATCGACGGCTGGGTCCACGATGTACAGGGTCGGATATTCTTCCAGGTCTACGGTCCACTCCTCCGGCACCCATTCCCCTCGATCGTCCAAAAGCACTCGGAGCACCGGGCGGGTGGGATGTCGCCTGTTGGGACGCACCACCCTACATACCTCCCCAGTGTTGAGCCTCACCAGGCTCCCAACTGGGAAGATGGAGACCGAGTCCACCAGGGCCTTGACGATTCGGGAGGTGAAGTCCCGGTTCCTCCTGCGAATTAGCTCCCGCAGGGCCCGGTAAGCCGCGACCCTCGGCCTGTACGGGCGTTCGTGAGTCATGGCCTCGAAGGTGTCCGCAGCTCCCACGACCTGGGCAAGTTCGTGGACCTCCTCCCCGTTCAACCCCCTGGGATACCCGCTCCCGTCCACCCTTTCGTGCTCCTGGACCACCACCTCCGCCAACCACCCAAGCTCAGATGGAAGGAGCTTGCGGAACAGCTCGGAGGTGCGGTAGGGGTGCTCCCGGACCGGTCGCAGTTCCTCAGGGGAGAGGCTTTTCTCCTTCTCCAAAAGCTTCGGAGGGAGGAACGCCATCCCGAGGTCGTGCAGGAGGGCAGTCAACCCGAGAGCGATCAAGATGTCCTCTGGGAACCCCAGAGTAAGGCCCATCTTGAGGGTCAGGATTCCCACGTTGGCGGAATGGGCCTCTAAAGAGCTCGCCTTCCGCTCCATCAACACCTGGGTGAGCAGCAGGTCCCCCTCCCTCAGGTCTCTCAGGAGCAGACACACGTCCTGTCCCACCTGGTCCAATTCGGGGACCTTCCCTCCCCGCAAGGCCGCGAACACTTCTTCCATATGCCCGAGGATGGTTTCGTAGCACCTTCGGACGGCTTCTATGTCTTCGGGGGCCTCTCGGGGGGGACCCGAGGGCCGAAGGTGCTGTATCCACATCTCTTTCCACATCACAAGGAGGCTCCTTTTGGACCTCATAAAACTTACTATACTCTTTAGGCTATGTCAAGGGTTTTACACGGACGTTTCCCTTGCGCATAAAGGGGCTTCTTACTATCTTCCCCATCGAGGCCGTTGGATTGGACAGGGGGAGGGCTTGTCGTATAGGGGAAGTGCGGTATATTTCCTCTCCGATACGCACATAAGGGGAGGGAGCGAGACGGAGCGGTTCAGGGAGGAGCGGCTGGTATCCTTCTTGTGCCACATAATGGGACGGGCGGAGGCGTTGTACATCTTGGGAGATCTGTTCGACTTCTGGTTCGAGTACAGGTCGGTGATCCCCCGCACGGGCGGGAGGGTCCTTTATGCTCTCCATCATCTCGTGTCCTCAGGGACTCCCGTCATCTGCATAAGTGGCAACCACGATTTCTGGTTGGGGTCGTATATCTCGGATGAGATGGGCATCCGGATCGCCAGGAGACCGCTCTGGGTCCGACACCAGGGGATGAGGATCTTCATGGCGCATGGGGACGAATTCTTCCGGGACCTTGGATATCTGGCCCTGCGGTACGCTCTGCGCCATCCTCTTTCTATCCGGCTCTTCCGCCTCATCCATCCCGACTTAGGGGCCCTTTTGGCCGAGGCCCTTTCCCAGGCCAGCCGGTCCATCTCCCCGGCCAAGTTCAGGAAGGTCAGAGAAGAGCTCCTCCGGACGGCTGAGGAGAAGTTCCGGGAGGGAGCGGATGTGGTGGCCTTCGGTCACCTGCATGTGCCTATGCTCCGGAGGTGCGGAGGGCATACCTTGGTGGTGTTGGGGGACTGGATCAGGAACTTCACCTATGCGGTCCTGGAAGACGGGGAGGTATCGCTGAGGCGATGGGAGCCCTCCTCCTGACTGGAAGCCCTGGGGAGGGAGAAAAAGCTTGACAAACTGATCTAAAACAAGCCAGAGAGTCTCGATTCTCTTAGGAGGCTGCCTATGTGAGAGGGTGAAAGCATCTCCACTGCCAGAGAGTCTAGCATCTTCGTGCAGTTCGGTTTTTTTGTGCTGGCCAAGGAACAGTTTGAGAGGGTCGATCGGTTCGCCGATCGAGGGAGGCCTCTATTTTTTTATACGTGGACGTTAGCTTTGTTCCCGAGGAATTGAACGAACTCTGGATTGTAGGGTGGATGCACGACGTGGACAAGGTCACCACGCCGGAGTAGGTTGTGGACAAGGCCGCTAAATTGGAGACGGTGTTTGATCGGATCGAATTGGTCAAGACGCTCTTCGGGATGAGCCGAGAGCAATTGAAGGCGCAAGCGTTCCAGCGAAAGATAGAGTGGATCTGTTGGTGGAAGAGAAAGTGTACAACAAGTGCCGGAAATTCGGGAGGTGTTAGGGACGGCTCAGTTCTATGGAATTCTTTGGCATTCCCCTTGCGTATAAAGATGCTTCTTACTATCTTCCACGTAGAGTCCTCAGATAAGGAATACTTTTTGGGAAGCTTAGAAATGGATAAATACCCCTTTAAGTGGAAATGGGTGCCCTTTTTCTGAGCGGAAGGCCCGGGGTGGGCAAGACCACCTTGCTTCTGCAGGCCCTGCAGAGGATAAAGGTCCGGACCGGGGGGTTCTATACCGAGGAGGTGCGGAAAGGAGGAGAGAGGGTTGGGTTCAGGATAAGGAGCCTCTCAGGGGAGGAGGGGACCTTGGCCTGGAAGGGCCTCCGTTCGCCCTGCCGTGTGGGAAGGTACGGAGTTAACATGGAGGACTTAGAGCGAGTCGGGGTGGAGGCGCTGAGAAGGGCCATAGCCGAGGCCGAGCTGATAGTTGTGGACGAGGTGGCCTCTATGGAGCTGTGTTCGAAGCGGTTTAAGAAGACGGTGGTGGAGGCCTTAGAGAGCGGAAAGCCGGTTTTAGGCGTGCTCCAGAGGAAGGCCCACCCGTTCTTAGATGAGATTAGGTCCAGGCCGGATGTAAGGGTTTTGGAGGTGACCGAGGGGAACAGGGAGGAGGTTTTGGAGGAGGTGCAGGTCTGGCTGAGGCGGACGGCCTTGTCTCGTGAGCATATCTGAGGAGGTAAAGGCTGTGGGAGATCAGGGGGTGGTCTCCAGACATATACTCCTATGGAGAATTATAGATATCCAATAAGGGCCCACGACAACAGGACGATAGTTATCAAGAAAGGGAAAACCTGAAAATCGCCGGATATGGAGGGGTCCATGTGATCTGCGGGGAGAAGAAGATAGATTTATAGGTGGATTTGCCTCCGACTTAATCGGCACCGATTTTGTGGCGAGTTTCCTTGCTTAAGTTCGAGTCTGTGACGGATGATAAGGAGAAGTTCAAAGAGCGTTGCGGATTATTTTTGCTGGCTATACTTTGAGGTGGGAAGATGCGAGGAGTTCCAGTTGCGCTCTATGAAGGAAGATCTCCAAGAGCTGGACAGGTGGACGACTCGGTTGCGGGATATTGGCCTTCCTTGGGGCGGCCCGAGGCGGAGGAGTTCTCCTTGAAGGGAGGTGGGATATGGTCGTCAGCCTCGCCGGGAAGGCTCCGTAAGCTTAAGAGAGGAGGTGCGATATGCTCAAAGTCGCCGTCGTGGGAGCGGGTTTCATGGGCACGATGCACCGGAACGTGTACGCCCAGCTCAAGGACGCTCAGGTCGTGGCAGTTGTGGATGGGGATGAGGAGAAGGCGAGGAAGATAGCATCCGGCGCCGAGGTATATACCTGCATGGAGGAGATGCTAGAGAAGGAAAAGCCGGACTTAGTGGACATCTGCCTGCCCACCTATCTCCACGCCGAACATGTCATCAAGGCTGCAGAGGCTGGGGCGCATGTGCTCTGTGAGAAGCCCATGGCCATGAACCTGGAAGAGGCGGACCGGATGATAGGGGCGGCCGAGCGGGCTGGGGTGTTCTTCATGGTGGCGCACTGCATCCGGTTCTGGCCGGAATATGTGGCTTTCAAGGAGGTCGTGGACGGGGGCTCCTTGGGGAAGCTGAGGTCGCTTTCGTTGGTGCGGCCTTCCCCAACACCCACCTGGAGCTGGGACAACTGGCTTATGGGGGCCAGCCGTAGCGGTTCTGCTGCATTGGACCTTCACATACACGACACGGACTACGTGCTGTACCTCTTCGGGACCCCGAGGGCCGTCTTCTCCAAGGGGACATGGGTGGGCGACGGTTGCGTGCATATATTTACCCTGTACGAGTACGGGGACGGGCCTGCGGTTTCAGCTGAGGGGGGATGGGATATGCCCCCGAACTATCCCTTCCACATGGACTTCTGGGCTGCCTTTGAAAAAGGGGCTGTGGAGATGAGCTCGGCCCGCCAGCCCACGATATCGGTGTACCCTGCCGAAGGTGAACCGTACTCGCCCGAGCTTCCCAAGCCCGAGCTGAGGGATGTCGAGGCCGGGGGAAACATCTCGGAGATGGGGGGATACTTCAACGAGATACAATACTTCGTGAACTGCATACTTGAAGGCGAAGCTCCGGAGATCGTAACCCCACGGGACGCAAGGGAGAGCCTTAGGGTAGTCTTAGCGGAGCTCGAGTCGGCCCGTAAAGGGAAGCCGGTGGAGCTGTAAGGGCGATGAGGGTGGGGCGCTACACAGGTTTGGTGTCCCTACTGGTCCTCTGGGCGGGAGGGCTTCGGGCGGAGGACGGCTGGCGGGAGAAGGTCCGGAGGTATCGGTACTGCTACATAGACAGCGTGTACTGGTGGTCCTCGGACAGGTCCACCCGGGTGGTTGTGCGCCTGAAGGACCGGCGCCCGTACACCGCCCATCTGTTCCAAAATCCCTCCCGGCTGTGTATAGACATCGAGAGGGCCGTTCTTCACCCCCCCAAGCAGACCTGGGAGATAGGGGACGGCCTGGTGCGGAGGGTGAGGGCGGCCCAGTTCTCGCCCGAAAAAGCCCGGGTGGTGCTGGACCTGGCGGAGGTCCGAGGGTACAACATCTTCCGTCTATCCAACCCGGACCGCATCGTCGTAGACCTCTTCCCCAAGCTCCCGAAGCCCTCCCCCGAGGGCCCTTCTCTAGTGCAGCAGCTCGGAGCCAAGGTTAAAAGGATCGTGCTGGACCCCGGCCACGGGGGAAAAGACCCGGGGGCCATAGGTCTTTGGGGGATCAGTGAGAAGGACCTAGTGTTGGACATCTGTCGGAGGGCTCAAAAGCTCCTACAGAGGTGGGGGTACGAGGTGTTCCTGACCAGAACCCAGGACGTCTTCGTGCCTTTGGAGGCCCGCACGGCCTTCGCCAACCAGAAGCATGCCGACCTCTTCGTCAGTGTGCACCTCAACTTCTCCCGGAACCGGAGGACCTCGGGCATAGAGACGTACTACCTCTCCTTCGCTTCGGATCGGGAGGCCCAAGAGCTGGCGGCCTTCGAGAACGCTATGGCCTCCAACCTAATAGGGGACATAGAGGAGGTCCTCAAGGGAATCCTCAAGAACACCAAGATAAAGGAGAGCAAGGTCTTGGCATCCGTGGTCCAGGAGCGCTTGGTCGCCAAGTGCCGCAGGAAGAACCGTGGGGTGAGGACAGCGCCCTTCGTGGTGCTCATAGGGGCCAATATGCCAGCGGTCCTGGTGGAGGCTTCGTTCCTTTCCAACCCTCAGGAAGCCAGGCTCCTCAAGGAGGCCTGGTTCCGCCGTCGGGTCGCCGAAGCTTTGGCCGACGGGGTGGAGCGGTATGCGAACCGCTTAGCCGTCCGGTGAGTCCTATGCGGAGAACTTTTCGAGGCATATACGAGCTGGGGGGACGATGAGGCATTCCTGGAAGATTGGGCTGAGCTTCGGCATGACATCCGGCATCATCACCACCATGGGGCTGATGGTGGGGTTACATTCCGGGACGGGATCGAAACCCGTGGTCGTAGGGGGTATACTGACGATCGCTATAGCGGATGCGTTTTCCGATGCTTTAGGCATCCATATCTCTGAGGAATCCGAAAACCGACATTCCACCGGGGAGATCTGGGAGGCGAGCTTGGCCACCTTCCTCTCTAAGTTCTTCTTCGCCTCCACCTTTATCGTACCACTCCTGCTGTTCCCCCTCCCGACGGCCGTCCTCATAAGTGTGCTTTGGGGGTTGTCCCTGTTGGGGGTTTTCAGCTTTCACCTCGCCAAAGGACAGAAAGCTGGCCCTTGGAAGGTCACTTTGGAGCACATTGGGATCGCTCTGGTCGTGGTGGCCCTGGCCCACCAAACGGGGGACTGGATAGCATCCGCGTTCATGTGAACATGCTTCTATGATGGACCTATCGGAAATACAAGGGCTCCCAGAGTTGGCGGAGCTGGCACCTGACGGGGTGGTCGTGGTGGACCGGGAGGGTAGGGTGATAGGGTTCAACACGGCTGTGGAGCGGATCACCGGGCTGGCGCACGGGGAGGCGGTAGGGAGGGCCTGCGAGGAAGTGTTGGGGGAGGCGGTGGGGAGGTTGGTGCGGCAGGTGCTTGGAAGGGGGGAGGTGTTGGCAAATCTGGAGCTCCCTTTGCCCACCCCAGAGGGGGAGGTGCTGGTCTGGGCTACCATATCCTCCCTGCGGGATGTGAAGGGAGGCCGAGCGGGAGCGGTTGTGACCATGCGGGACATAGGGGAGGTGGCCCGGTTGGCCGAGGAACTGTACGAGCGGCAGGGGGAACTTTTACGGGAGAAACAGAAGTTGGAGGCCATCTTAGAGAGCATAGCGGATGGGGTTTTCACCGTGGATGGGGACTGGCGGGTTGCATCCTTTAACCGTGCGGCGGAGGAGATCACCGGCTTCTCACGGAAGGAGGTCGCAGGCCTCCCCTGCGAGAGGGTGTTCCAGAGCTCCACCTGCCGGGGGATGTGCCCCTTGAGGCGGGCGTTTGCGATCGGGGGCCCGGTGTACGACGTGGAGGTGGAGATAACCCGAAAGGACGGACGGCGGGTCCCTATCAGCGTATCCGCCGCGCCCCTGCGGGATGCGGACGGCGTCGTGATAGGCGGGGTGGAGGTCTTCCGGGACCTCTCGGCCTTGCGACAGCTGAGTAGGGAGCTCGAGGAGCGGTATAGCTTCGGCCAGATCATAGGGAAGAGCAAGCTGATGCGGGAATTGTTCGCCCTTTTGGAGAACGTAGCTGAGACCGACTCCACGGTGTTGATATACGGGGAGAGCGGTACCGGAAAGGAGCTTGTCGCAAGAGCGCTGCACTACAACGGCCCCCGCAAGGAGGGGCATTTCGTCCCCGTGAACTGCGCGGCCCTCCCGGAGGCGCTTTTGGAGAGCGAGCTCTTCGGGTACGAACGGGGAGCGTTCACCGGGGCCACGAGGAGCAAGCCCGGGAGGTT